>JAAZOP010000571.1 GCA_012797735.1 Myxococcales bacterium | reverse complement strand
CTCCTGCTCCTCAGCGACGAATCGGGAATTCGCCTGTTTCACGAACTGCTTGCGGATTCCGGCGTGGAGTTTCGCCACACCGGCCGGGCCGACGAGGCGTTCGCGCGGCTGACAGAGTCGTCGTTCGACTGCATCGTGATCGATGCCGCGCTGCCGGATCTGGATCTTCTCCCGTTGCTCCGGCAGGTCCGCGCGGCGGCGCCCGACGCCGCCGTGCTGGTGCTGACGACGGTGGACGACGAGGCGGCGGGGCGGGAGGTGCTGCGCGCCGGGGCGCAGGACTGGCTGGTCCGCGGGCGTCTGGACCGCGACGGGTTGCTCCGGGCGTTGCGACACGCGTCGGACCGGCAGGCCGTCCGGCGACAACTCGACCACACCAACGCGCTGCTGCGGGCGATCCGCAACGTCAACCAGTTGATCACGCGGGAGAAGGACCCGGAGCGGCTGCTGGCCCAGACGAGCCGCCTGCTGCTGGAGGCGCGCGGCTACCGCACGGTCTGGATCGCGGCGGCGGACCCGGAGGGACGGACGACGATCGCCGAGGCCGGCTGGGACGACGGTTTTCGATCGTTCGCCGAGCGTTTCGAGAGCGGCTGGCGGCCGCCGTGCTGGACAACGGCCTCCACGACGGAGAGGCTCGAATTGCGCGCGCCCTCGCGAGACTGCCGCGAGGCGTGCCCGCTGGCGGGCGCCCTCGGGTACCTGGCGGCCGTCGTCCTGCCCCTGCGTCACGCCGGCGAGGAGTTGGGCCTGCTGGCGATCTCGATTCCGCGCCCGCGGCTCGACGAGACGGAGCAGTCGCTGCTGGTCGAGGTGGCGCAGGACCTGGCCCTGGCGCTCCACGACATCCGGCTGGAGCAGCGCATCCGGCGGTACGCGCAGATCGTCACCGCGAGCCAGGAAGCGATGGCGCTGGTCGGACCGGACCATCGATACCTCGAGGTCAACGAGAGTTACGGCCGACTCGTCGGTCGGACGCCGGGCGATCTGCTCGGACGGCACGTCAGCGATGTGCTGGGACGGGAGATGTACGAGCGGCTCGCCCGGCCGGCGCTGGAAACGTGTCTGGGCGGCCAGCGAACGGAGTTGGGGACGTGGGCGGCGCTCGGCGGCGGCGAGCCGCGCACGTTCGAGGCGCTCTATGCGCCCTGCCGGGGTCCGGACGGATCCGTCGAGGCGGCGGCGATCTGCATCCGGGACGTCACGGAGTTGCGGCGGGCGCACGCGGCGTTGCAAGCCGAGCGCGACAACCTGCGCCGCATCACCTCGGCGATGCCGGCCGCCTTGATGATGTTCGACGAGCGCGGGGAGATGGTCTTCGCCAACCCGGCCGCCGAGCGCCTGTTCGGGGTCCGGGCGGCCGACCTGCCGCGGCGCCGGTGCGGCGACTTCCTGCTCTGCGGGCACCGCGACGAGTCGCCCGCCGGGTGCGGGGGATCGCCGGCCTGCGCCGCGTGCCGGATCAACGCCGCGCTGGCGGACGCGCTCGGGCCGGGGCGCCCCACCGCCGGCTGCGAGACGGAAGTGGAGCGCCGGTGGAACGGTTCCTCGGAGCGGCTGGCGCTGCGCGTGGACGCGGAACCGCTGACGCTCGACGGTCGCCGCCACTGCGTGCTGGCGATCGCCGACGTGACCGCCCGCTGGCGGGCCGAGGAGGCGCGGCGACGAGCGGAGGAACAGCTCCGGTTGTCGCAGCGGATGGAGGCGCTCGGGACGCTCGCCGGCGGCGTGGCGCACGACTTCAACAACCTGCTGTCCGTGATCCTGAACTGCGCCGAGTTCGCGCTCGAGGCGGTCGGGGCCGCCCATCCGGCGCGCGCCGACCTCGTCGAGATCAAGAAGGCCGGCCGGCGGGCGGAGGCGCTGACCCGCCAGCTCCTGGCCTTCGGCCGCCGCCAGGTGCTGCGTCCCGTGCCGATCGATCTGAACGCCGTGGTGCTCGACGTCGAGCCGCTGGTGACGCGGGTCCTCGGCGCGTCGCGCGAACTCGCGCTGCGGCTGTCGCCGGATCTCGGAGTCGTGCGGGCGGACCCGGCGCAGATCCAGCAGGTGCTCATGAATCTGGCGATCAACGCCCGCGACGCGATGCCGCCGAACGGGCGCTTGACGATCGAAACCCGCAACCTGAGCCATGAACCCCCGGACTGCCACGCGGCGGGCGAACCGCTCGAGGGGCCGCTGGTGGAGCTGGTGGTCTCCGACACCGGGATGGGGATGGACGAGCAGACGAAGTTGCGCCTGTTCGAACCGTTCTTCACGACGAAGGCGCACAAGGGCGGGCACGGTCTGGGGCTCTCCTCGGTCTTCGGCATCGTCCGGCAGAGCGGCGGGCGGATCTGGGTGGAGAGCGAGATAGGCCGGGGGACGACGTTCCACATCCTTCTGCCGCGGGTCTGGGAAACTGCGGCGGCGGTCGTTCGGACGCCGGAGCCTCCGCCGTCGGGCGGCACCGAGACGGTGCTGCTGGTCGAGGACGAAGCGACGTTGCGGAAGGTGATGCGCCGGACTCTCGCCGCGGCCGGCTACCGGGTGCTCGAAGCGGCCGACGGCGAGGAGGCGCTTGCGGTGGCGGGAAGCCTCGCCGGCGGGATCGATCTGTTGCTGACGGACGTGGTGATGCCGCGCATGGACGGCTGGACGCTGGCCGACCGGCTGCAACAGGCGCGGCCCGGCCTGCGCGTCCTGTTCGTCTCCGGCCACGCGGAAGAGGCGGTCGCGCGTCACAAGACACCCGCGGGCGGCGCGGAGATCCTGGCCAAGCCTTTCTCGCCGGCCGACCTGGTCCGCCGCGTGCGGCGGGCGCTGGACGAACCCGCGCGCGGCACGACCG
>JAAZOP010000570.1 GCA_012797735.1 Myxococcales bacterium | reverse complement strand
GCCGACGCCGGCCGCGACGCCGACGCGCCCCTCCCCCGCTGCGGCGACGGCGTCTGTTCCGCGCCCGGCGAGACCGCCGCGAACTGCCCCGCCGACTGCGCCGGCTGCGTCGCCCTGGCCGACGTCACGCCGCTGATCGGCGCCGCCGACCTCTTCTTCGGCTACGCCTCCCTCGGCACCCGTCTCGTCACCCCCGCCTGCGGCGTCTTCGACGACGCCCGCGAGGTCGTCGTCTCCCTGACGCCCGACTTCGACGGCGAGCTGGTCCTCTCGACCCGCCACCCCTCCACGCGCCTCGACACCGTCCTCGACGTGCGCGCCGGCGGCTGCGCCGGCGCCTCGGTCGCCTGCAACGACCACGCCGTTCCCGGGTTCCACGGCTCGCGCGTCACGATCGACGCCGCGGCCGGCACCCGCTACCTCGCCGTCGTCGAGACCGCCGACGACGACGCCGGCGTCTTCGCCCTCGGCCTCCACCGCCCCGGCGTCTGCGAAGGTCTCGGCGCGGTCCAGGACGTCGGCGCCGCGCTGCTCACCGGCGCGCGCTTCCCGACCGACACCGGCGCCTCGACGAGCAGCCTGCGCGGGACCTGCGGCGGCACCGCCGACGCCCCCGAGGCGCGCCTCGCCTTCGTCGCCCCGCGCGACGGCGTCCTGGTCGCCACGACCCTCCACCCCGCCACCGCCCTCGACGCCGTGCTCCACGCCCGGGAACACGGCCTCGACGGCGAGGACTGGTGCGACTCCCCCGAGGCCGAGGTCGGCTGCGGACCCGGCGGCGGCTTCGTCCGCTTCCCCGTCCGCGGCGGCCTCTCCTACGACCTGTTCGTCGATGGGGCGACGACCGGCGCCGCCGGCGCCGCCACCGTCACCCTCGGGTACGCCGCGACCAGCCCCGTCCGCGACTCGCTCCGCGGTTGCAGCCACACCGCGATCCGGGACGTCTTCGCCTTCGCCGCCCAGAGCGGCCAGACCGTGCTGCTCCAGGTGGATACCACCGACGCCGCCACCGCCGCCGACACCCGCCTGCGCGTCCGCCTGCCGGACGACGCCGAACTCCACGAGGCGGACGACGACTTCCCCTGCTCCTTCCCCCCGCCGAGGTGGAGTTGCCCCCGCTACGAGTTCACCGCCTCGATCGGCGGACTGTACTCCGTCGAGGTCTACGTCGGCTCCGGCGAGGACTGCGCGGACCGCAGCCTGGTCCGCTACGAGCTCACCGTCACCGTGGCAGGGGCGCCGGCCGAGTTGATCCTGGTGCGGGACCAGTAGCCGGGACGGCGCGCACGCCGTCCGGAGAGGAGGGAAACCCGATGCGAGCAGCGGCGAAACGAGCGATCCTGGTCCTCGCGGCCGGGGCGGCGCTCGGCTGCGACCCGACGGCTCCGCCCGCGCCCGCCGCCGCCCCGGACGCCCCCCGCGTTCGGGCGTACCTCCCCTGGGACGCCGTGGCCGGTCGAGTCCTCGGCCGCGAGGCCTCCAGCGAGGGTCCCGCGAGCTTCGCCCCGCTCCCCGACGGCGGCCTGCTCGTCCTCGACCAGGTCCACCAGCGCGTCCTGCGCCTCGACGCCGCCGGGAACCTCGCCGCGACCATCGCCCTCCCCGGCCGCGCCTTCGACGACCTCGAACAGGTCGATGGCCGGGCGCTGCTGGTCCTCGACCGGCTCGTCACGACCCGCCTCCTGGCGCTCGACTTCGACGGCACGCTCCTCGCCGAGGTGCCCCTCGTCGGACGCGGCATCGAACGCGGCGGCGCCGTCACCGCCCTGCTCGTCCGCCCCGACGGCGTGTGGCTCGAAGTCCACCATCGCCACAGCGTCCTCCTGCTCGACCGCGACCTGCGGCCGTGCGAACGCCGGATCGTCCTCGGCCGGCCGATCGCCAACGCCCGCAGCCTCCGCGCCGCGCTCGACGGCCGCGGCGGCGTCACCCTCTCCGTCG
>JAAZOP010000569.1 GCA_012797735.1 Myxococcales bacterium | reverse complement strand
TCCTCTGGCGGCCCGGCGTCCAGCGCCGGGGGCGGCGCCGGGATCTCCTCGGCCGAGGCCGGCACGGCCAGCGGCACCGGCCCACGCAGACCGGCCGGGAGGAGCGGCAGCCACGCTTCGATCTTCCCCGCCACCACGTGGTCCGGATGCGGCAGGCCGCGCCCGCCGGGACACGCCTCGCCCCCTTCGATGACGCAGCGGATCTCCGCCCGGGCCTCGGCCGCCCGCCCTGCCAGCGCCAGGTAGAGCGCCAGGTGCAGGCGCGCGCGCGGCAGCCCGCTGCCGCGCACGTCGGCGATCAGCACACGGGAGAAGACCTGCTTGAGCGGTCCGATCGACGCGACGAGGTCGGTGCCGGACAGCGCCTCGTCGTACGCGACCAACGCCTCGACCAGCCGCGTGCGCGGGTCCTCCGGCGCGCGGGCGAGCGCGCCGGAGAGCAGCCGGCGGGCGGTCGTCCGATCCCCCCGCAGCCGCGCCTCGTCGGCCAGCGCCCGCAACGCCTCGACCGAGAGCAGGTCGGTCGGCCGGCCGGCGTGGGTCAACGCGAGCGCCAGCTCCCGCGCCCGGCTCATCTCGCCGTCGAACTCCGCCCGCCGCCGTCCGGCCGCCTCCGGATCGCGCTCGGGCAACCCGAGCAGGCGTCCGACGTCGATCTCGTCGCGCAGGAACTGCGCGGCCAGCGTGCGCAGTTCGAGCAGGCCGCCCAGGGCGCGGTCGTCCTGCGCGTCGAACTTCAACACCGCCCGGTACTCGGCCTCCGCCAGGCGCAGCGCCTCCGAGGTCTCCTGCGCCAACAGCTCGTCGGCCCGGACGAGGTGCTGTTCCGTGGCCGTCGCGGCCGGCTCGCCGCCCCCGAACAGCTGGTGGTACAGCCGCATCACGCGGTCGCGGTAGATCACCGCCAGCACGGCGGCGACCAGCACCACCACCAGCAGGGCGAGGCCGACGTACAGGCCCGTGCGCCGCGGCCGCGGGGGCTCGATCTCGGCCGAGGCGAACCGCATGCGACCGGGCGGCAAGACCTCGCGCCGTGGCGGCCGGGAGGCACCGGGCCGCACCGACGGACGTTCGCCGGGCGGCGGTTCAGACGGCGCCGCCCGCGCCGGAGCCGGGGCCGTCGGCCGTTCGTCCCGGATCGTCCAGGGCTCCGGCGGTTCGGAGTCCCGGACCGTGGCCTCTTCGGAAGCCGCGGCCGCGCCGGCGTGGTCGGCCAGCGCCGGCGCCGCCGCCAGCGTCGCGCCCGAACCGATGCTCGGCTCCTCGGCCGGGATCCTCGGCGGCGGCAACCGCTCCTCCGTCTTCAGCGAGACGTATGGAGGCACCACCTCGACCTTCGGTGTCCCCGCGGGCGCCCCCGCCGCCGGCGACGCCTCCCGCCCCAGCGGCTCGGCCGGCGCGGGAATCGATGGGGAGGTTTCCGTCCGCTGGCTCGTCCCCGAACGCTCGACCAGGTCGAAGAACGGCGACAGCTCGACGATGTCCCCGAGTCGCTTCCACGACTCGCCCGTCCGCGACAGTTCGTCCCTCCGCGTGACCTTGCCCTGGCCGATCCACTTCTGCAGCGTCGTGAACTTGTCGATGGCGAAGACCGTGCCGTCCTCGCGCCGCAGCATCCAGCCGGTTTCCTCGGGGAGGGCCGGCGAGGTGCCGGGCGGGAAGATCTTGAACAGGTGGCCGCAGTGCGTGCACCGGACGACCACCCCTTTGGGCGACACCAGCGTGTCCTCGAACTCGTAGACCGATTGACACCGGCTGCAGGTGACGTCCATCTCTCGATCCTCGGGGTCGCCCCCGACACGCCCACGGTTCCTCGAGCCGAGACCCTCCCCGGCGGGCCCGGATGCTACCACCGCCCGCACGGAGGGTCCAGCGCCGCGGGCCCCGCGACAGGAGTTCACAATTCGGTGTGGCGCCTGGTTCACAACCGCCCCGCGGGCCACCCGTTTCCGGGCCGATTCCCCTGTGATCACCGACTCGACACCTCTGGCACAGCCGGTGCATAATCGGAGCGTGCTGGACCGTTCGACCGGAGTCGGCTAGATGCTCCGGTAGGAGGTGACCAATGCGACGCACGCTGCCCCTGGCCCTGGGAACCCTCGCCGTCGTGGCCCTGTTCGGCGCGGGTTGCCCGATCTGGATCGAAGAGGATGGCGGAAGCGCCTGGGTCGTGTGCGGCACCGGCGGCTGCGAGTGCTACGACCACACCGATTGCTACGCCGGCTACGCCTGCATCGGTGGCGAGTGCGTGTCGACCGGCAACTGTTTCTACACGCCGTGTCCCGACGGTTACGTCTGCGACCTCTGGGGCACCTGCGTGCCGGAGGCGACGGTGACCTGCGACGAGGACGCCGACTGCGACGTCGGCTACTGCGACCTCGCCGCCGCCCGCTGCGTCCGCACCGGGCTCTGCACGGAGGATGCCGACTGCCGGGGCTACGGCGCCTCGTTCGTCTGCGACGACCGGGGCGTGTGCGCCCCCGACCGCGGCCCGTGCCCCGACGGTTCCTGCGGCTGCGCCAACGACGGCGAGTGCCGCGGGATGGGGCCCGCGGGCGAGGACTGGTGGTGCGAGGAGGGCCGCTGCCACGACCCGGCCACCCTGTGCGTCTTCGACTACCAGTGCCCGGCCGGCACCCTGTGCCTCGACTCCTTCTGCCGGGTCGATTGCTCCGCCGGCGCCCCCTGCCCGACCGGCCAGGTCTGCGAAGGCGGCGTTTGCCGCGACGACCTGGACGGCGGCGGCCTGTGCACCTACTCCAGCGAGTGCTCCGGCGGCCTGTGCGTGAACGGCTACTGCGTCGCCACCTGCGGCACGACCGCCGAATGCGGGGCCTTCGAGGCGTGCGAGAGCTCGATGTGCCTGCCTTCCGTGACCGTCGAGCCCGCCTGCACCGCGGGCGACTGCACCGGTGGCCTGTCCTGCGTGGACGGCGTCTGCCGCATGCCCTGCGCCGCCCCGATCAACTGCGCCGGCAGCGACCCGTTCCTCGTCTGCTCCGGCGGCTTCTGCCGCACCGAGCACGAAGTCGCGCAGGAGTGCAGCCGCGCCTCCGACTGCGGCGCCGGTCGCTCCTGCGCCGACGGCGTCTGCCGCTAGTCCGCCCCTCCGCCCGCCGACTTCCACCGATGGTCCCGCCCTCCCGCCGGGTCGCGGCGCGCCCGCGGTGCTGACTCCCGATCCCGTTGCCCGTGCCCTCGCTTCCCGTCGCGGGCAAGGACGATCCGCCCGCGTCCCGGCCCGCGCCCCTCTTGCACCACGACCGGCTTCGGCCTACTTTCGGGCCGCGATGGCGGCTGTTGCGAAACCCCTCCGTCTCGGACTGCCGGTCGGCCTGGCCTGCCTCCTCGGCGTCGCGTCCTGTTCGGAGGACCTGCCGCCGCAGAGCCTGGTCGACAAGTTCCGCGTGCTCGGGGTGCGCGCCGACCTGCCCGAGGTCTCTCCGGGCGAGACCGTTCGCGTGGACGCGCTCCTGGCCGATCCGTCCGGGGAGGGTCGCGCCGTCTCGTACCTCTGGGCCGCCTGCGTTCTCGGGCCGGCCGCGAACACCGACGACTGCATGGATCCCGACGCCGGCGGGATCATCGGCCTCGGCTTCACCCCCGAGTTCTCCTTCGTCGCCCCGGCGATCCCGGACGGAGAGGATTCGGCGCAGGTGCTGGTCGTGCTGCTCGTCTGCGCCGGCGGGACCTTCGCCCTGCCGGCGGTCGATGGCGGCGAGGTCTCGGGGTTTCCCGAATGCCAGGGGGGCGACGGCGCCACGGCGTACAAGCGGGTGACCGTCCGCGACATCGTCGAGCGCAACCACAATCCGCGGTTCGCGGACGTCGCGATCGAGGGGACGTCGTTCGGTTCCGAGCCGCTGGAGCTTCCGGCGTGCACGGAAGGCGAGTGCCGCGAGTGGACGCTGACCGCGGCGGTGACCCCGGAATCGGTCGAGACGTTCATCGAGATCGCCTTCGGCGAGCCGGTCGAGCGGCAGGAGGCGGTCTACGTCTCGTGGTTCGCCACGGCGGGCACCTTCGAGCGGATCCGCAGCGGGGTCGATAACCTGGAGGTGGGATGGACGCCGCCCGCGGGGCCGGCGACGGTCGACCTGTGGTTCGTGTTGCATGACGGGCGCGGCGGCACCGACTGGCGCAGCGCGCGGGTCGTCCTCGTCGGGGACTAGGCTCCGCCGGGACGCGCGAGGTCGCGGATGCGGGTGCTGTACACGGTCGACCTGCACGGCGACCCGGAATCCTACGAAATCTCGCTTCGGGTGGCCCGCGAGCGCCGGGCCGCGGCGATCGTGAACGGCGGCGACCTGCTGCCGCACGCGCACCGCAACGCCTTCGCCGGCCAGCGCGCGTTCCTCGAGTGGCTGCGGGGGTACTTCGGCCGCGTCCGGGACGCGGGGCTGGGATGCTTCGCGATGTTCGGCAACGACGACGCGCGGGCCCTCGTCGGGGCGCTGGACGACCTGGAGCGTGACGGACTGTGCCGGCGCCTCGACGGCCGCGGATGGCTGCCCCTGGGCGGCGGCTGGAGCGCTGTCGGCTTCTGCTGGGTGCCCGACCCGCCGTTCCGCCTGAAGGACTGGTGCCGGCACGACGATGCGGAGCGCCGGAGCCCCCCCCAGTTCGGCACGCCGCTCGTTTCGACGCCGGCGGGGCTCGTCGAGCGCCCGGCGGACTGGGTGGCCGGGCTGCCGACGATCGAGGAGGAGTTGGCGGCCCTGCCGGCGCCGGCGGACCCGGGCCGCGCGCTGTTCGTGATGCACGCCCCCCCGACCGGCCTGGGGCTGGACGTGACGGGCGACGGTCGCAACGTCGGTTCACGCGCCGCGCGACGGTTCCTCGAAGCCTGCGGGTGGCCGCTGGCGCTGCACGGGCACATCCACGAGTCGCCGCACGTCACCGGCCGCTGGTTCGGGCGCCTTGGCCGGACCACCTGCGTCAATCCGGGGGCGATGGAGCGTCCGACCTGGGTCCTGATCGACCTGGAAGCGCGGACCCTGGAACATCGGGAACTCGGCACGACGACCTTCTGACGGGGCCGGCAGCCCGCTCGGCGCCCTCGGCGGCCGTTCGGGCGATTGCGCGGCGTTGGGCGGGCGCGTACAATGTGGGAGTGCTCGTGCCGGAAACGCGGGAATTCCCGCGGCAAAGGGAGGATGCAGGATGAGGAAGCAGCGGGTTCGGCGGTGGTTCGGCTGGATCGCGGCGGCCTGGCTGCTTCCGGCCGCCTCGGCCTGCGGCGGCGGCGGCGATTCGGCTTCCGATGCCGATGCGGACGTCGAGGTCGGCGACGTCGCCGGCGACCAGGAGGAGACGCCGGACGGGATGGACGGGCAGGACGCGGATGCGTCGGACGGCGACGGCACGGACGGGGACGTGCGGCTGTGCACGGCGTCCGTCGAGTGCAACGACTTCAACCGCTGCACGATCGATGAGTGCATCGGCGGGTCGTGTCGCTGGACGCCGGTGACGGACGGGACGAGCTGCGACGACGACCGCTTCTGCACGTCGCCGGGAACCTGCGTCTCCGGCGAGTGCACCGGGGTGGTGGAGAACGACTGCGACGACGGCGACGACTGCACCGACGATCTGTGCGACGACGTGATGATGGAGTGTCGTCACACGCTGCACCCGCGTCCGGGCGCCGAGGGACCGCTCGGCGAACCGACCTGCGAGGACGGGCTCGACAACGACTGCGACGGCCGGACGGACGGGGAGGACGCGAACTGCACGCCGTGCGAGACGGCCGAGGATTGCGACGACGGGAATCCGTGCACGGAGGATTCCTGCAACGACCTGACCGGGATCTGCACGAACGCGCCCGCGGCCGACGGGACGCCTTGCGAGGACGGCGAGTTCTGCACGGTGGACGAGGCATGCAGCGCCGGGGTGTGCACCGGCGGCGAGCCGCGCGACTGCTCGGCCGAGGCGCCGGTCTGCAACGTCGGGCGTTGCCACGAGGGGACGGACCGGTGTTTCGGGGAGCCGGTGCCGGACGGGACTCCCTGCCTGGACGATCGCTACTGCACGGTGAACGAGGCGTGCGCGGCCGGCGCCTGCCTCGCCGGCGGCGTGCGCGACTGTGCGGCCTACGGCGATGCGTGCAACATCGGCGTGTGCGACGACGACCTCGGGGCGTGCGCGCGACGGCCGGAGCCCGACGGGACGCCGTGCGACGACGGGCAGGCCTGTTCGGTCGGCGAGTCGTGTGTGGCGGGCGTCTGCGGCGGCGGCATGCCGCGGGACTGCTCGGCCCTGGACGGCCCGTGCCAGACCGGCGTGTGCGACGAGACGTCGGGCGACTGCTTCGCGGTGCCGCTCGCGGACGGGACGGCGTGCGACGACGGCCTGCTCTGTACGGAGGGCACGACGTGCAACGCCGGGGCGTGCGGCGGGGGTCGCCCGACGGACTGCTCGGCCCTCGATGGTCCCTGCCAGACCGGCGTCTGCGACGAGGCGAGCGGGTGTCATGCGGTCGCCCGCACGGCCGGCACGCCGTGCGACGACGGGTTGTACTGCACGACCGGGGAGTCGTGCACCGCGGCGGGCGCGTGTGCCGGCGGGGCGGCCCGTTCCTGCGCCGACGCCGACGTCTGCACGACGGACTCGTGCAACGAGACGGAGGACCGTTGCGACAACCTGCTGACGCCGGTGCCCGGTGCGGAGGGCCCCCGCGGGGCGGCCAACTGCAGCGACGGCGTGGACAACGACTGCGACCGGGCCACCGACGGGGCCGACTCGGACTGCATCGCGTGCACGTCGAACGCCCAGTGCAACGACGGCAATCCTTGCACGACGGATCGGTGTCAGAGCGGCGCCTGCGTCAACACGCCGGTCGCGAACGGCACCGCGTGCGACGACGGTCTGTACTGCACGAACCCGGACACTTGCACGGCCGGCGTGTGCGGGGGCCCGGCGCGGGATTGCTCGTCCGCGGGTGGTCCTTGCATGGTGGGCCGGTGCGACGAGGCGGGCGATCGGTGCTACGGCGTCCCGCAGCCGGACGGGACGTCCTGCGAGGACGGACTGTACTGCACGACGGGCGACACCTGCGCGAGCGGCGCCTGCATCGCCGGTCCGGCGCGGGACTGCTCGGCGCTCAGCGGTCCCTGCGCCACGGGGCGGTGCGATGAGGCCGGGGACCGCTGCGTCGCCGACCCGCGGCCGAACGGGACGACGTGCGACGACGGCCTGTACTGCACGACGCCGGATACCTGCACGGGCGGAGTCTGCGGAGGCCCGGCGCGGGACTGCTCGGCGCTCGGCGACCAGTGCAACGCCGGCACCTGCAACGAGGTCAGCGACCGGTGCGAGGCGACCCCGCGGCCGGACGGGACCGTCTGCGACGCGGACGGCAGCTCGACCACCCGCGACGTATGCATCGCCGGCACCTGCCGCTTCTCGACCTGCGGCGACGGGTATCGCGACACGGTGATCGGCGAGTGTTGCGACGACGGCAACACCGTCACCGAGTCGTGCACCGCGCCGCCGGTCGGCGCCTGCGTCCGCGACTGCTCGATCCGCCAGGATACCTGCGGCAACGGCACCGTGGACGCCGGCTTCTGCGAGGCGTGCGACGACGGCAACACGAACAGCATGGACGCCTGCACGACCTCCTGCACCGTGAACGACCACCGGGTGGGCGCCCCGTGCACCTGCACGGGCAGCTCGTGCCGGATGGGCAATCCGACGGCCGGGACGATCACCGGCTGCGAGAACGTCGTCGTCCCCACGGGCGCGCTCCTGGCCTGCCTCCGCAGCGGCACGCTCGGCGGCGGCAACATCTACATGGCCGGCGGCTTCTGCTCCGCCTGGGCCCATCGGTGCAGCCCGAGCCTCCTCTGCTCGTTCGCCGGCATCCCGTCGTCCGTCGGCAGCTACTCCGCCTTCGTCGGGCCGTGCCCGGAAGGGAGCGTGCTGGTGCAGCAGACGATCTCCGCCAGCGGCGTCACGCTGGAAACCAAGAGTTGCATGAAGGTCTGCACGCGCGACGCCGACTGCCGCTGGAACGAATGGGACACCTACTTCCGCCAGTGCGGCCACTACGAATGCACCGCGAGCCCCTCGACGCCGGGCACGCGCGTCTGCTTCGACGCGCAGATGTCGGCGCCGTAGGCGGCCGGGAGCGTTGCGGGGTCGGCCGGATGAGGGTGCGCGCGGTTGACGACTCCGGCCCGCCCGTCCTAGGGTCGGCCTGCCGAGGGGGTTCGATGCGCTGGACACGAGGGATCCTGCTCCTTCTGGCCCTGCCCGCCGCGGGGTGCAGCTTGCTCTACCCGTTCGACCTGCCGGATGCGGCGGACGGGGTCACCGAGGCGGACGACGCCGGTCCCGGCGACGACGGCGACGTCGAGACGGCGCCGGTCTGCGGCGACGGCGTGGTCACCGAGCCGGAGGTGTGCGACACGGCGGCGGCGCCGGAATCGTGCACGACGGCGTGCGGCTCGACGGGCGTCTGGTCGTGCGCCGCGGACTGCCGGACGCGGGACTGCGCGGCGCCGGTCGACGAGTCGTGCAACGGGGCGGACGACGACTGCGACGGGGCGACCGACGAGGGGTACGCGTGCGCGGCCGGGCTGCCGGTGGACTGCACCTCCCCCTGCGGCGTGGCCGGCACGGCGACCTGCACGGTGACGTGCGAGCTGCCGCCGCCGTGGGAGTGCCGGACCGACGCGGAGCTGTGCAACGGCTGCGACGACAACCGGGACGGGACGACGGACGAAGACTGCGCCTGCGCGACGGCGTGGGCCGTCGAGCAGCCGCTGGCGCCGGGTCCCGAGTCGCTGACCTCGATCAGCATGACCGATCGGTTCGGGGTGGCCGTCGGCACCTTCGGGAACATCCTGCACTACGACGGGACGTCCTGGAGGCGCGTGGCCTCGCCGGCCCCTCACAACCTCAAGAGCGTCTTCGTCTCCTCGCCCACGTTCGCCGTGGCGGCGGGCTTCGGCGCCGCCCTGGCGCGCTGGGACGGGACCTCCTGGACCACCGACACCGAGGTCTCCTCCCTCGTCTCGGTCGCGCTGTACTCGGTCTTCGTGCTGGCGCGCGACAATATCTGGGTCTCGGGAGCCTCCGGCACCATGCTCCACTGGGACGGGGCCGCCTGGAGCCGCAGCGACACGGACAGCGTCCAACACCTGTACGAACTCTTCGCCTTCGGGCCGGACGACATCTATGCCGGCGGTCGGTCCGGGACGATCCTGCACTGGGACGGGTCGGACTGGAGTTCGATCGCGCCGGGCTGGATCACGAGCGACATCGATGCGATCTGGGGACCCGACCCCGGCACGGTGTACATGGCCGGAGGCAACGGACTGATCGTCCGCTACGAGCCGGGTGCAGACCGGTGGACCGACCTCTCGGTGGCGACCGGCGAATCGTTCACGACGATGGACGGCGCCTCCGCGACGAACATCTGGACGGCGGGCGGGTTCTCCGGCGGGGCGATCGCGCACTACGACGGCACGTCCTGGAGCCTGGACACCTCGTGGCCTGCGATCGATCGCCGCGGTCCGATGGGCCTCTCCGTGGTGGGGGACGACGTTTACGTCGTGATGCACGACGGCGGCATCCTCCATCGCGACGCGACCGGTGCCTGGCGGCCGATGGCCGGAGCGGCGACGGTCAGCCTCCGCTCGGTCTGGGGCACGTCGGCGCAGGACGTCTACGCCTCCGGCGTCGCGACGACCACCGACGGATCCTCCACGGCCACGGCGGTGCTGCGGTACGACGGAACGTCCTGGTCCTTGCCACATTGGTTGCCCGACACCGACGCCCAGGGTCTCTGGGTCTCCTCGCCGACCGACCTCTATCTGGCCGAGGCCGGGGGTACGGTTCCGCACTGGGACGGGACGCGCTGGACCAGCCTGACCCTGCCGGTCTGGGGTGTCCGGCTCGCCGGGATCTGGGGCTACGATCCCGCCAACGTCTTCGTGATGGGCCAGCAGGCGACGGGCGACATGGCGCCGGCGATCTTCCGCGGGCCGGCTTCCCCGTGGCGTGCGCTGGCCCTGCGCCCGGAAGCACTCGGGATCGGTCTGACGGCCGCGCACGGCGTCTCGGCGGACGACCTCTGGGTCGTCGGCGAGGCCGGCACGATCGCCCGGCGGGACGCCGGCGGGGACTACCTGGACCAGCTCGCCTCGGGCACGACCGAGACCTTGCGCGGCGTCTGGGCGGCGTCCGCGACCGAGGCGTTCGCGGTCGGCGACAACGGGACGATCCTGCGCTGGGACGGGACGGCGTGGACCTCGATGACGACCCCGGCCGACCCCTGGTACGGCGTGCGGCTCTACGCCGTCTGGGGGTCGTCGGCCGGCAACGTGTTCGCGGTCGGGGAGGGGGGCACGGCGCTGCGCTACGACGGTGTCGCCTGGGCGCCGCTCCCGGTCGACCTGCTGAACGACCTGCGCGGCGTCTGGGGCTCGTCGGCGAACAACGTCTTCCTCGTCGCCGACGACCGGAGCGGCAAGATCGTGCACCGGTGCGGCGCGAGCTGGTAGCTCGGGACCTTCCCGTGCCGTTTCGTTGACGGGCGAGTCGGAATCGCCTTACCCTGGGGGAGATGACGAGGCGGCGGGCCGGGAACTTCGTGCTTCGAGGCTGGCTGATCGGTTGCCTGGCGTGGTCCGCGACGGGATGCAGCCTGCTCTACCCGTTCGATCTGCCGGATGCGACGGACGCGACCGTCGAGGCGGACGCGGACGACGGCGAGGCGGAAACGGGTCCGGTCTGCGGCGACGGCGTGGTCACCGCGCCGGAGGTCTGCGACACGGCGCTCGCGCCCGAATCCTGCACGACGGCGTGCGGGTCGAGGGGCTCCTGGTCGTGCGCCGCGGACTGCCGGACGCGGGACTGCGAGGCGCCGGTCGACGAATCGTGCAACGGGGCGGACGACGACTGCGACGGGTCGACGGACGAGGGGTACGCGTGCGCGGCCGGGCTGCCGGTGGCCTGCACCTCCCCCTGCGGCGTGCCGGGGACGACGACGTGCACGGTGACCTGCGAGATGCCACCGCCGTGGGAGTGCCGGACCGACGCGGAGCTGTGCAACGGCTGCGACGACAACCGGGACGGGCGGACGGACGAGGGCTGCGCGTGCGCGACGGAGTGGACGGTCGAGCAGCCGCTGGCCCCCGGGCCGGGCTCGATGCAGTACCTGTCGATCGCTCCCGACGGGACGGGGGCGGCCGTCGGCGTCACCGGACGGAACCTCCGCTTCGACGGCACGCGCTGGAGTCTGGCCGAGTCGTCGGTGTCGCTGGCGCTGCGGGGCGTGCGGGCCCTCTCGGCGGACTTCGCGGTCGCCGCCGGCCAGAACGGCACGGTCGCCCGCTGGGACGGCGCCTCCTGGCGGCTCGACGTCGAGGCGAGTGCGATCAGCACGGCGGCGCTGTTCGCGGTCGGCGGGACGGCCGAGGACGACCTCTGGGTCGTCGGCAACGGCGGCACGGCGCTGCGCCGCGACGCCAGCGGTTGGCGCATGGTGCCGACCGGCACGACGCGACACCTCTACGCCGTCTGGGCCTCGGGCCCCAGCAACGCCTACGTCGCCGGCACGGGAGGCGTGGTGCTGCGCTGGAACGGCACGGCATGGTCCTCCATCTCGCCCCCCTGGCTGACGGTCGAACTCGAGGCGGTGTGGGCCCGGACCGCGGCCTCGCCGGTCTACGTGGGCGGCACCGACGGCACGATCGCGCGCTACAACCCGTCGGGGGGGACCTGGGAGGACATGACCTCCGGCACCGGAACGCTCGAGACGATCTACGGGATCTGGGGCGCGGACGACGACGACGTCTGGGCCGTCGGCGGTTTCACGGGCGGGACGGTGCTTCATTTCGACGGCACGACCTGGTCGGAAGACACGACCGTGCCCTCGATCGATCCCCAAGGATACCTCGCCGTGGGAGGCACGGCGAGCGACAACGTCTTCGTGCTGGCCCGCAACGGCGGGATTCTCCACTGGGACGGCCGGTCGTGGCGACCGATGGAGGACGTCGCCACCATCAGCCTCGTTTCGGTCTGGGGGTCGTCTCCGCAGGACGTGCATGCGATGGGCACGGCGACCGATCGGGCCGGGACGACCAGCACGGCGATCCTGCGCTACGACGGAACGGACTGGGCCTTTCCCGAGTCGTTCTGGCGGCCGGGGACGGCGGGGCGGGGCGGCTGGTCCGGTTCGCCGTCCGCCTTGTACATCGTGAACGGCACGTCGAGTGTCGAGGTCTACGACGGCAGCTCCTGGAGCACGCGCACCCCGCCATTCGTCGGGATCGAGTTGCTCGGCGTCGGCGGGCTGGCCGCCGGCGACGTCTTCCTGTCTGGAGGGCAGACCAGCGGCGAGTTCTTCCCGGTGTTGTACCAGCTCACGGCGTCCGGCGAATGGATGCCGCTGGTCGTGCGCCCGGAGCTTCCAGGGGAGGACCTGCTGGCCGTGCACGCGCTCTCGGCGAACGACGTCCTGGCGGTCGGCACCGGCGGGACGATCGTCCGCCGCGCCCCCGGCGAGGACTTCATGGATCAGATGGCCTCGGGCACGACCGAGACCTTGCGCGGGGTCTGGATGGCGTCCGCGACCGAGGCGTTCGCGGTGGGCGACAACGGCACGCTGCTCCACTGGGACGGAACGGCGTGGACCTCGATGACCTCCCCGGCCGATCCGTGGAACGGGCTGCGCCTGAACGCCGTCTGGGGCTCCTCGGCGACGAACGTCTTCGTTGTCGGCGAGTTCAGCACGCTCCTGCGATACGACGGCTCGTCCTGGTCTCCCGTACCGGTCGAGGTGCTCAGCGATCTGACCGGGATCTGGGGTTCCTCGGCCAACAATGTGTTCGCCATCGCCGACGACCGCAGCGGCAAGATCCTGCACCGGTGCGGCGCGAGCTGGTGAGTTTCCCCGTTTTCC
>JAAZOP010000048.1 GCA_012797735.1 Myxococcales bacterium | reverse complement strand
GCCGGCGGTGCCGGCGGCGGCGCCCACGCCAGCGGCCGGGGCGGCGCCAGCCGTGCAGCCCGGGGTGAGCCGCAACGTCGTGCTGGCGCTGGTATTCGTGATCGTGATGCTGCTGGTCGCGCTGGTGGTCGTCTTCGTCACGCGTTCGCCCGGCCCGGCGTGCGGGCCGCCCGCGCCGCCCGGGCTGCTCGACCCGCCTCCCGTGTAGGTCATCCTCCGTCGAGGAGTTCGGCGACGGTCCGCGCCAGGGTCCCGGCCTCGACCTGCCGGACGGCCCGGAGTCCGACGGCGCGCGCGGCGGCGACGTTCTCCGGCAGGTCGTCGACGAACAGGCAGCGCTCCGCGCGCAGCTCGCGCCCGTCGAGGAACGTGCGGAAGAATCGCGGGTCGGGCTTCTCGATCCCGACCTCGAACGACAGGTGCAGCCCGTCGAACTCGGCGGTCCAGGCCCAGCGACGGCAGATCGCCTCCCAGTGCAGCGCGTCGGTGTTGGAGAGCAGGAAGACCGGACGCCGGGTCTTCATGCGCCGCACGGCGGCGACGGAGGCGGAATTCTCCTCGAAGACGTCGCTCCACGCCGCGGCGAACTCGTCGTAGGGCCAGGCCAGTCCGAGGCGCCGTTCGACGGCGGCGTGAAAGTCCCGCGGTCCGATCTCGCCGCGGGCGAAGCGGTGGTAGGCCTCCTCCGCGAACAGCGGGTCGCCGGGGAGCGTGGCGTCGCCGGTGCGCTCGCGCAGCCGCCGGACGAACCGTCCGACGTGGAGATGGACCAGGACGTTGCCGAGATCGACGAGCAGGGCGTCGGGAAGGCCGGTCGCGTCGCCGGGGGAGGAGGCGTTCACGGGGTATCGGGTTTCCCGGCGGGCGGCGCGGGTTCGGATGGAGCGGGGGCTTCGGGTCGGACGACCTTCCAGGCGAGCCGGCCGTCGGTGACGTCGAAGACGATGCGGTCGCCGGGGGCCGCCTCGCCCTCGAGCACGAGGCGGGCGAGGAGGTCGAGCACTTCCCGGCGCACGACGCGGCGGACGGGGCGCGCGCCGAACTCCGGGGCGTCGCGGCGGCCGACGACCCAGGCGTCGACGGCGGGGGAGAACTCGACGGTGGTCCCGAGCGGTCGGGCGAGGGCGGCGGCGTCCTCGAGGGCGAGGCGGGCGATGGCGCGCAGCGCCTCCTCGCCCAGCGCGCGGAACACGACGATCTCGTCGATCCGGTTGAGAAGCTCCGGGCGGAACGTCCCGAGCAGCGCCTGGCGCATCGCGTCGTCCAGGTCCTCGTCGGGTCCGGCGCGAAGGCCCAGTTCGCCGCCGACGTTGGTGGTCATGACGACGACGCAATGGGTGAAGTCGAAGGAGCGGCCCCGGGCGTCGGTGAGACGGCCGTCGTCGAGGAGTTGGAGCAGGATGTTGTGCACGTCGCCGTGCGCCTTCTCCATCTCGTCGAGGAGCAGGACCGAGTACGGTCGGCGCCGGATCGCCTCGGTGAGCACGCCGCCGGATTCGGAGTCCTTGTAGCCCGGGGGGGCGCCGAGCAGCCGGGCGACCATGTGCGGCTCGCGGAACTCGCTCATGTCGATCCGGATCAGGCTCTGCGGATCGTCGAACAGCGCCTCGGCGAGCTTGCGGGCCAGTTCCGTCTTGCCGACGCCGGTCGGTCCGGCGAACAGGAAGGAGCCGATCGGCCGGCGGGGGTCGCGCAGCCCGAGGCGGCCGCGGCGGACGGCGCGGGCGACGCGGGCGATCGCGTCGTCCTGGCCCTTGATCGAGCGCCGGAGGGTCTCTTCGAGGGCGCGCAGCCGATCGGCCTCGCCGCGCACGAGGCGTTGTACGGGGATGCGGGTCCAGGCGGCGACCCTCTCGGCGACGTCGTCGGGACCGACGGTCCGCCCGTCGCGGGCGGCGACGCGGGCCGCGGCGGCGTCCAGCAGGCGGATGGCGCGGGCGGGAAGCGCGGGTTCGCGCAGATACCGCCGGGCCATGTCGCGCGCCGCGAGCCGCGCGCCGTCTTCGATCGGCCGCCCGTGATGCCGCGCCAGCGTCTCGCCGTGACCGGCGAGGATCGCGGCGAGGTCGTCGGGGCCCGGTTCCTCGATCTCCACCGGTTCCAGCACGGCGGCCAGACGGCGGCCCTGCGTGCGCAGCCGCTCCACGTCGTCGGGGGTCGCGACGACGGCGAGCCGCAGGCCGTGGCGCTCGGCGAGGTCGGCGAGGATCTCGTCGAGTCCGACGCCGGTCAGGGCGGCCTCGAGCATCGAGGCGTCGGGGATGCAGAGCAGCACGCGGTCCGCGTCCTCGCGAAGGGCGTCGGCGAGCTTGGTCATGCGGTCTTCCAGGTCGCCGCGGGCGCGGGTGCCGGCGAGCAGGGCGACGAGGTCGAGGGCGGCGGGGAGAGTCGGCAGTCCGGCGGCATCGGCGCCGGCCGCGGGCAGGCGCGCCAGCACCTCGGCCAACACACTGCGGCGCCCGACGCCCGCGGGCCCGACGAGCAGCGGGGAGCGCACGGTGCGCTGGCGCAGGATCGACAGGATCGTCCCGACCTCGGCGGCGCGCCCCACGAGCGCGGGCCGCTCGGGGTGGGCGCCCAGCGCGACGGTCCAGGGAAGGGGCGAGGGCCGGGAGCCGAGGTCCAGTGCGAGGCTCGGGCCGCGGGGCCGTTCGGGGGGCGACGGGGCCCGGGGGGCTGCGGACGCGGCGGAATCGAGGGCCCGGCCGGGGGCGGTCTCGGCGGCGCGCGGCGTGCGGGCGGGAGGCGCGGAGCCCGCGGGCGCGACGCCGGACTCGAGCGCGGCGGCGAGGTCGAACGGCTTGAGGTTGAACTCGGCAAGGACGCGCTCGACGTCGGGCGAACCGCTGCGCAGGGCGGCTTCGGCGAGGTCGGCGGGGCCGAGCAGGCGGCCGCGGCGGACGGCGAGCAGCGACAGCTCGGTGGCCAGCCGTTCGTCGAGGACCGGGTTGAGGCCGGAGGGGATGCGGCGCTTGCGCGCCAGCGACACCTCGGCAAACGAGAGCAGCAGCCGGGGATCGACCGCCTGGCGCTCGACGAGGATCCGCAGTTCCTCGCAGGCGGGGAGGAGGGCGGCGAGCACGTGCAGGGGGGAGACTTCGCTCTGCTGGCCGAGTTGCGCCTGGGCCAGCGCCTCGGCCAGCGCGCGGCGGGCCCGCGAGTCGAGTCTTGCGGCGATCTCGGGAGGGATCACGGTCACTCCGGCACCTCCATCGGCACGACCGACAGGCGCTCGGCGCGCCCGTCGCGCCAGACCTCGACGTCCACGGGGCGACCGACCGGCGCGGTCGAGGCGATCCAGGGGAACAGCGCGGGGCGATCGATCGGTTGGCCGCCGAACGAGAGGATGACGTCGTTGGGGCGGAGTCCGCCGAGCGCGGCGGTGCCGTCGGGCATGACATCGACGACGACGACGCGGGCGGTCTGTCCTGCCGGCACCGTCAGGCCCAGCGTGCGGGCGGTCTTGGCGTCCAGGGCGCGCCACCACAGGCCGAGCCACGAGCGGGCGACGGAGCCGTGGGCGAGGAGCTGCGGCAGGACCTGCTTGACCATGTTGATCGGGACGGCGAAGCCGATCCCCTGGCCTTCGGCCGAGATCATCGTATTGATCCCGATCACGCGGCCGCGCAGGTCGACCAGCGGTCCGCCGGAGTTGCCGGTGTTGATCGAGGCGTCGGTCTGGATGAAGTCGGCGTAGCCGGGAACCTCCGAGGTCACCTCGCGGCCGACGGCCGAGACGATCCCCGCGGTGACGGTGTTGGACAGCCCGAACGGGTTGCCGATCGCGACGACGTAGTCGCCGACCCGGACCCCGGCGGAGTCGCCGAGTTCGAGCGGCCGGAGACCTTCGACATCGATGTCGAGTACCGCGAGATCGACGCGCCGTTCCATGCCGACCAGCTTGGCCGGGACCTCCCGGCCGTCGTCGAGCTGCACGGAGATCACGTTGGCACGACCGATCACGTGCGAGTTGGTCAGCACGTGTCCCTCCGCATCGATGATGAAGCCGGAGCCGAGGGAGTTGCTGACGGTGCGGGGGACGTAGCCGTGGCGGCCGTAGGGACCCCAGACCGGCTGGGCCACCTGCACGGCCGCGATGATGTTGACCACCGACGGACGCACCTGCGCAACGAGCGGCGCGAGCGACGGGAGCGGCTCGACGGCGCGCGGCGTGTCACCGTCGCCGGCGGCATCGCCCGCAGGCGGTGGAGGAGGCGGGGGGGGCGGCGGCGGAAGCGGTGCCGACGAGCGCCCGTCTTCTCCGGCGGGCGATTCCTGGGGTGTGCCGCGGTCGCAGGCGGTCGCAAGCGACAACAGGACCGGCAGCAGGAGCCGGGCGTGGTGTCTCATCGTCCGCCCCCGCCTCAGCAGTTCTTGCGGACGACCTGGACGTAGGTCATGCGCAGGTCGTAGAGGACGGTGTCGAGGATCCGTTCCTCCTCGCCCGTCAGGTTGCCCTTCGTCTTCTGCTGCAGCAAGGCGAGGATATCGATCGTCTGCCGGGCCGACGGCAGGTCGCGCTTCTTCTCGCCGGTGTCGGGACGCGGAAGCAGGCCCATCGAAACCAGGGCGTTGGTCGAGAGCGAGACGACGAAGGTGACGAAATCGACCTCCGGGATCGGCTCGTCGCACGTCGGATCGCGCTCGCGCCCCTCGTCCTCCGCCGGGTCCGGGGACGTGGAGGCCGGGTCCGCCGCCGCGGCGGCGCGGGCGTCAGCAGCCGGCGTCCTGGGCGAGTCCTGCTGGGCCGACACTCGCCGGTCCTTGACCTTGACGCCGTCCGATTCCTTCCGCTCCGCCATCGCGTCTCCTCCCCGTGGGGTCTCCGGCTTCCGGTCGACACGAGCCGTCAGCGCGACTTCGGCTTCCCGCCCGGCGTCTCGGCCGCTCTCTCGGCCGTCGTCTGCGAGCCGAGGTGTTCCGCCTTGTCCTTCGCATCGGGCAGCTTGCGGAGGTACTCCTTGAGCTTGTCCTCGGTCATCAGGCCCTTGCGGAGTTTCCACTCCTGCACGCGGCGGTCGATTTCCGGATCGTTCTGACTCATCGGTCGCGACTCCTCGATCTCCCCTGTTCCGTCCGGAGAGCCCGTACGGCCGGCCAAAGATGCTTCCGGGCGCGCGGCGTGTCAAGGAGGGCCGTGTGCTGTTCCGCACACGCGGGCGAATTCGCACAAACACCAACGATTTCGAGACGATCCACTTGATCGGCTCTCGGGCGGCGGCTAGGGGTGCTGGCTCGTGAACGCGACCCGCGAATTCTCGGTGAGAGTG
This sequence comes from Myxococcales bacterium, assembly GCA_012797735.1. GTDB lineage: Bacteria > Myxococcota_A > Polyangia > DRWM01 > JAAZOP01 > JAAZOP01. The sequence goes on along the minus strand of JAAZOP010000048.1, from coordinate 1,680 downwards.
GTTCCGCTGGCGGATGTACGGGACGACGCCGCGGGCGGCAAGGCGTACGGCTTGGCGCGCTTGGCGACGTTCGGTTTCGACGTCCCGCCCGGGTTCGTCATCACGGGGCTGGAGACGGAACAGCCGATCCCGGACGTCGTGCTGCGGGCCTACGAAACGTTGGGTGGGGGGCCGGTGGCGGTGCGTTCGTCGGCGGCGGGAGAGGACGGCGCGTCGGCGTCGTTCGCGGGGCAGTTCGAGACGGTGTTGTGGGTCGAGGGGGCGACGGCGCTGCGGGAGGCGGTGGCGCGTTGTCTCGGGTCGCTGCGAACCGCCCGGGCGGACGTCTACGGGCGTGTGGTGGCGGGCAAGGCGGCGCGAGCGATGAGCGTGGTGGTCCAGCGGATGGTCGACGCGCGGGCGGCGGGAGTGGCGTTCAGCATCGACCCGACGACGATGCGGCGCGATCGCGTGGCGATCGACGCGGTGGACGGGGTCGGCGCGGCGCTGGTGGCGGGGCGAGTGCCGGCGGATCATTTCGAGGCGGACCGCGAGGGCCGGGTACGACGGCGCGAGACAACGGGCCGGGCCCCGGTGTTGACGGACGAGGAAGTGGCGCGGATCGCGCGGGGTGCGGCGGCCGCCGAGCGGGCGTGGGGGGTGCCGCTGGACCTCGAGTGGGCGTTGGACCGCGAGGGCCGGTTGTGGTGGTTGCAGGCACGGCCGATCACGACGCCGCTGGCGGACCTCAACGAGTTCGACGCGCGGCAGGGGGACGACGACGTCTACATCCGTTTCAACATCGGAGAGATGATCCCCGGCGCGGTCTGTCCGTTGACGCTGTCGACCGCCATCTTCGCCATCGATCAGGCCGTGCAGCGGATGATGGTCTGGGTCGGCACGCGGCCGCGGGTGGTGCCCGAGTTGCAGACCGTCTGCGTGCGCTACGGCCACGTCTTCTTCAACATGTCGCGCATCGTCGAGTTCGGCAGCCGGGTGGCGGGGGTCACGCGGGAGTCCTCGATGCACGCCCTGTGCGGCCGCGACGTGCCGGAGGTCCAGCACTTCGTCGACGCGCCGTGGCCGGTGCGCTGGGTCAACGGGTTGCGCTACGCCCACTACATCCTGCGCAGCCACGGACGGGTGGAAGACCTGCGCCGTCTGCTCCACCGGGTGTCGTTCGAAGAGACGACCGACGCAGAAGCCCTCTTCCGCGACCTCGACCGCCAGTGGCCGGCGTTGATCGAGGCCTACTTCCTGCACATCCACGGCTCGGCCGCCTCGGGGTTCGGCTCGGGAACGCTGGAGGCGATCCTCGCCGGGGGCGGTCGGCCGACGCCGGAACAGGAGCGGGAAGCGGCGCGGCGGATCGGGAATGCCGGCGCCGTGGAGAGCGCCGAACTCCTGGCGCAGATCGAGGAGGTCGTCGAACGGCTGATGCGGGAGCCGGCGGCCGCGGAGCGGTTCGCCGCGGCAGCGCCGGAGGCGGCGCTCGCCTGGCTGCGCTCGGCGGAGGCGGGCGAGACAGGCCGCGCGTTCGCGGGCTTCCTGGCGCGGCACGGACACCGGGCGTTCCGCGAGTTGGATCTGCGCCAGCCGGGGTGGGCGGACGACCCGCTGCCGCTGGTGATCTCGATGCAGGCGATGACGGCGGCGCGGCGGCGCGGCCCGTCGCCGCGCCCGTCGCGTCCGGCGCCGCCG
>JAAZOP010000568.1 GCA_012797735.1 Myxococcales bacterium | reverse complement strand
GGAGCGGCTGGGCGGGGCCGGGTTCGCCCGCGCGGCGCTCGCCGACCTGCCGTTGCGCGTCGAAACCGCCGCGATCGGCGCGATCGCGGCGCTGCGCGCCCTGGTGGGCTGACCGGCGCCCGCCGCCGGCGACCTGGGCCGCGGCAACGGCAGCGAGGCGCCGCTACCGGGGGATCACGAGGATCTGGCGGGCGCGCTCGAGGTAGGCGTGCAGGTCGGTGAGCGGCCACAGGCGGTCGATCAGTCGCCGGACGCCCGGTGCCCGCATCATCGCCAGCACCTCGACGGACACCAGCCGGGCGCGCTCGGGCGCCGTCTCGTCGCACGCCAGCGCCTCCAGCCGGCAGCGGCATGCGTTCCCCAGGACGGTCAACGCCAGCAGGGCGTCTTCGATCGCGTCGTCGTCCGCGCCCCGGACCGCCTCGGCCACCGCCCCGCACGCGCCCGGCGGACGGCGCCGCGCCAGCCACCGCAGCGCCCGGCGCCGCGCGTTGACGTTCGGGTCCAGCAGCACGACCGTCCAGGACGCGTCGCCCGCGTCGAGTCGCGGGGCGACGGCATCGACGAACTCGGCGCGCGCTTCCCACAGTTCGAGCGGCACGTCGCCGCGCGTGCCGCGCACCACCATCTTCGCCGTCGCCTCCCGGGCCCCCGGCAGTCCGAGCGACAGGGCGTGTTCGGCGGCCACCCACGGGATCACCGTCTGCACGTCGTCACCGATCAGTTCCACCAGCCGCCGGCGCGACGACTCGTCGCCCAGCGTCGCCAGCGCGGCGTGGTGCAGCGCGAGCTGCAGGGCCTCGAACTGCACGTGTTGCCGATCCTCGCGGTAGCCGGTCAGCTCGCGCAGCCGCCGGACGATCTCCTCCCGGGCGCGCGCCAGTTCCCGCCGCCGCGCGTCGCCCGCGCTCCCTTCCGGAGCGGCGCGCTCTTCGGCGTCGAGCCACCCGGCGAAGCGCAGGATCGATTGGTACGCCGCGCGAGCCTCGGGCGAGGTCGAGGAGGCCATCCGGACGAGCGCCGGGATGTCGGCCGGGTCGTCGCCCAGCGCGGCGACGTAGAACTCCGGCCGCGCCGGCACGGCGGTGTCCGGCGTGCCGAGGCGTCGCCGCGTGTCGGCCAGCAGCGCGGGATCGCCGAGCCTCACGCGGGCCGCCTCCAGCTGGGCGAAGAGGAACTCGCGCGGCTGCGGCCCCTCGCCCGCCGTCCACCACTCCAGCACGGGCCGCACCGCCCCGGGGTCCGCCCGGAGCAGCAGCGGCAGGATCTCCTCGACCGCGTTCTGCGCCCAGGTCGAATCCAGGACGGGGGTGCGTTGCGCCAGGTCGAGGGCGTAGGCCGCGGCGTCCGGGCCGCCGAGCGCGATCAGGGCGTTCGCGGCCTGCTCCCAGACCGTCCAGTTCGCGTCCTCGAAGCGCCGCGCCAGTGCCACGATCCGGGGCACGGCCGACGCGTCCTCCAGTTCGGCCAGCGCCGTCGCGACGTGCCCGAGCAGCCACGGCCGTTCGTCGTCCGGCGGGTCGTCCAGCAGGGCGCGCAGCGGCTCGGCCGCCTCGGTGTAGCCGAGCAACCCGGCCCAGCGCGCCGCTTCCTCGAGGTCGCCGTCGCGCGAGCGCAGCTCCTCGATCATCCCGCGCCGCCCCTCCGTCGCGCCGAGACAGTCGTACCAACCGTCCCCGCGCGGTTCGCTGCAGTCGAACGGCCGGGCGGCGGCGCCCGGGGCGCCCGCGACGAGCAGTACGGCGACGGGCAGGACGTCAAGCGGCGGGCGGCGGATCATCGGGACCTCCCGGCATGCGGGTTTCGGCGACGCGGGTCGGCGCCGCACCTCGTGGGTCGTCGCGGCTCCACGGATCGCGGGGCCGCGGCAGGGCGCCGGAACAGCGAGCCGCTTCGATCCTTCCCTCCAGCCGGGCGATCCACCGGGCGGGGGTCGTGGAAGCGAAGGCGTCGGTCCGCCGGCGGCGGTGATCGTCCCAGCCCACCGCCCACTTGCCGGCGCGGATGCGGCGCACGCCGCCGCGGTTCGACGCATCGATGACCGGCTCGACCAGCGCCATGCGACGATTCTAGCGCGCCGGGCGGAACGGAGAAAGGCGGGCTGCGCCGACCCGGCGGAACCTCGACTGCCGGTTTCGGGCCTTCCGGCGCCGTTCGGCGTACGATCGGCGCGTGGGCCGGGTGGTGCCGTCGTCGCTCCTCGTGCTGGTCGGCGTGGCCGCCTGCGCCGCCGGACTGCCGCCGTCGCTCGAGTGGCCCGGCGGCGACCCGGCGGCGTCGCTCGGGGAAGAGCCGGCGATGGCCGGCGAGAGCGTCGTCGCGGTCGGGCCGGCGGATGCGGGTCCGGAGCCGCCGGCCGGGGACGCGGTTCCGGGCGCGGTCGCGGAGCCGGCCGCCCCCATGCCCGGGGGTCTCGATGCCGACGCGCTGGTCGCGCTGACCGCCGAGGCGTGCTACGCGCAGCTCGACGCCTGGAGGGTGCCCTACGAGCGGGTCGGCCGGGCGCCGTCCGGGATCGAGGCGCCGGTGCGGCTGACCGGTCCCCTGGCCGGCGTGACCTGGGCGATCCCGTGGCGCGCGACGGACCACCACGACGTGCTCGATTGCCGGCTCGCGGCGGCGTTGGCCGAGTGGTCCGTGCTGCTGCGCGCGCTGGACGTGGTCGAGGTGCGGATCTACTCCTTCTACCGCGAGGGCTCGCGGCAGGGGGTGGGCGCGGCGGCGCGCGGTCGTCCGTCGCAGCACCACTACGGCCTGGCGGTCGACGCCCGCTGGTTCGTGCTCGCCACGGGCGAGGTGCTCGACGTGCTGGCCGACTGGCGCGACCCGGGGGCCGACGAGACCTGCGACGGCGCGGTGGACGACCCGCGCGCGGCCGTCCTGCTGTCCGCCTTCTGCGGCGCCTGGGAGGCGGGGCTGTTCCACGTCCAGCTATCGCCCGCGCACAACCGGGAGCACGCGAACCACTTCCATCTGGACCTCGGCGGCGGCAACGGCGGCCGGTACATCGATTGACGGGCCGGGCGGGACCGACCTCGCGGTGCGCGGGCGCCCGCGATCGTCCGGCTGGGGTCGGGCCGGCGGCGTCGCGGCGTTCCGGCGCGCGCGCCGCAGGCGCCACAGCTTGCGCGCCAGCAGGAACAGGGCGAACCCGGAGAGCATGCCCGGCACGAGCAGCACGAACACCGCGACGAGCACCTTGGTCGCGGGCGAGGCGGCGAGCAGCGCGGACGGGATCAGGTCGGCCACGCCGAAGCGCTGGAGGGCGGCGATCAGGTCGGCGAACGGTTGCATCGGACGTCCTTTCGGGCGGCATGGAGCCGCGCCATCGACCTCCAGCATGCGCCGGGGGCGCTCACGGAGCGGTCACCCGGTTTCCACGACGCGGTCGGGTTGCCTTCACGCCCGTGTCCGTTCCGCATCACGGCGCGGTCACGGCCGGCGCCCGTGTCCGGGAACGGGGCGGGGCACGCGGGCGTTGACGAACGCCTCGAACGTGTCGAGGATGCGGGTCGGCGCGGGGTTCCGCGCCCGGAAGGAGCGGCGTGGCGCGACCGGAGCCGGCCGGCAGGGGGTTGGTGGACCCGCAGGGGCGTCGCCTGACCTACCTGCGCCTCGGGGTCACCGAGCGCTGCGACCTGCGCTGCACGTACTGCAACGTCGCCGGGGCGTCGAGCGACGGGGGGGACGAGCTGTCTCTCGCCGAGCTGACGACGCTGGGCGTCGCCTTCGCCCGGCACCTCGGGTTCCACAAGCTGCGGTTGACGGGCGGCGAGCCGCTGTTGCGCGCCGACCTGGCGGGGATCGTCCGGGCGATGCGCGACGAGGCCGGTTTCGCGCGCATCGCGCTGACGACCAACGGCCGGCTGCTGGCCGGTCACGTCCGCGAGCTGGCCGCCGCGGGCGTGCAGCAGGTCAACGTCAGTCTGGACACGCTCTGCGCCGGCGCCTACCGCGAGGTGCGCGGCGCCGATGCGCTCGACGACGTCCTGCGCGGGATCGATGCCGCGCTCGCGGTCGGCCGGTTGCGGGTCAAGGTCAACGTGGTCCTGCTGCGCAGCGTCGGTTTCGCCGAGTTCGACTCGTTCTTGGCCTGGGGCGCCGGGCGGCCGATCGACCTGCGGTTCATCGAGCTGATGCCGATCGAAGGGCTGGACGAGTTCCACCGGCGGGAGCACGTGAGCGGCGAGCCGTTGATCGCGCGGATCGTGGACCGCGGATTCGAGCCGCAGGAGAGCGAACCCGATGCGGGCCCGGCGGCGGTCTACGCGCGTCCCGGCGACCCGCTGCGCGTCGGCTTCGTCAGCGCGATCACCCGGCCGTTCTGCGAGCGCTGCAACCGGCTGCGCGTCGCGCCCCGCGGCGCGCTCAAGCTGTGCCTGTTCGGCCGCGGGTTCGTCGACCTGCGACCGTTCCTCGCCCGCGGTCCGGCGGCGGTGGCCGAGGTGGTGCGCCGGGCGATCGCGCTGCGCGAGGACGGGTTCCGCTCGGTCGGCCGTCCGGTCGGTTGCGAGGCGGAGCGGGGGATGCGGGGGATCGGGGGTTGAGGCGGGGGTGCGAGGCGGCGATGGGCGAGCGCGGCGAGGTGGCGGCGGTGTGCGTGAGTCGGACGACCGGCACGGTCAAGACGCCGGTGGAGCGTGCCGAGGTCCGCGTGGGTCACGGGCTGGTCGGCGACGCCCATGCGGGCGACTGGCACCGGCAGGTCAGTCTGCTCGGCGTCGAGGAGATCGAACAGGCGCTCGGCGGTCCGATCGTCGAGCACGCCGGCCGCTTCGCGGAGAACCTCGCCGTGCGTCGTCTGCCGCCCGCGGCGTACCGGGTCGGGGTCCGGCTGCGCGTCGGCCGCGACGTGCTGCTCGAGATCTCGCAGATCGGCAAGGAATGCCACACCGGCTGCGCGATCCGGAAGCAGACCGGCGACTGCATCATGCCGCGCCGCGGTCTGTTCGCCCGCGTGCTGGCCGGCGGGTCCGTCGCGCCGGGCGACGAGGTGGAGGTGGTCGAATGAGGCGCGGGCAGGGCGGTCGCGTGGAGATGATCGATGTCGGCGACAAGCCGCCGACCGCGCGCACCGCCGTGGCCTCGGGGTTCATCTCGATGCGGTCCGCGACGCTGCGTCGGATCCGGGAGGGCTCGCTCCCCAAGGGCGACGTGCTGGCCGTGGCCCGGGTGGCGGGGATCCAGGCCGCCAAGCGCACGCCCGAGTGGCTGCCGCTGTGCCATCCGCTGCCGTTGTCCCACGTCGCCGTCGATCTGCGGCCGGCGGCGCGGCCCGCCGGGATCCGGATCCGCGCCACGGTGCGTTGCACCGGGCCGACCGGCGTCGAGATGGAGGCGCTCACCGCGGTGGCGGCGGCGGCCCTGACGATCTACGACATGGTGAAATCGATCGACCGCGGGATGGAGATCGGTCCCGTCCGGCTCGAGCGCAAGGAAGGAGGCCGCAGTGGACTCTGGCGGCGCAACGACGCGCCTCGCCGCGGGCGTCGTGTTGAGCGACCGCGCGGCGCGCGGTGAGTACGAGGATCGGAGCGGCCCGGTGCTGCGCCGGTTCCTCGAGGCGTGGGGTTTCCGGGTCGCGGCGGTGGCCGTCGAGCCCGACGACCCGCAACGGCTCGTCGCGCGGCTCGAGGAGTGGCGCGCGGCCGGCGCGGCGCTGGTGCTGACCAGCGGCGGCACCGGCATCGGCCCGCGCGACCGGACGCCCGAGACGCTGCGCGGCTGGGCCGACCGCGACGTTCCGGGTTTCGGCGAGTGGATGCGGGCGGAGAGCGCCCGCCACACGGTCACCGGCTGGCTCTCCCGCGGCGGCGCCTGGCTCAAGGACCGGATGCTGATCGTCGCCCTCCCCGGCAGCCCGAAGGCGCTCGAGGAGATCCTGCCGGGGCTCGAGCCGATCGTCCGCCACGCGCTGTCGATGCTCGAGGGCAAGGGGCACTGACCGATGCCGCCGATCCTGCGCCACGACGAGATCCTCGCGCGCCTCGCGGCGCTGGCGCCGATCGCGGCGACGGAGGAGGTGCCGCTGCTCGAGGCGCGCGGTCGGGTGCTGGCCCGCGACCTCGTCGCGCGCGAGGACCTTCCGCCGTTCGACAACTCGGCGATGGACGGCTTCGCGTTGCGCTCGGCCGCGACCGCCGGCGCGTCCGCGGACCGGCCGCTGCGCCTGCGGGTCGGACCGACGGTGTTCGCCGGGGCGCCGCTGTCCGAGGCGGAGACTGCGGCCGCCGGGGCGGTGCGGATCATGACCGGCGCGCCGATGCCGGCCGGGTACGACACCGTGCTGCGGCGCGAGGACGCGGAACTGGAGTCCGCGGCGGGGGCGGAGTGGCTGGTGCTGCGCGCCCCCGTGCCGGCCGGCGCCCATCTGCGGCGGCGCGGGGAGGACACGGCGCGGGGCGCGCGGCTGGTCGCCGCGCCGCG
>JAAZOP010000047.1 GCA_012797735.1 Myxococcales bacterium | reverse complement strand
GGGGGGGAGCGATCGGATGGGCGGGTCGAGCGTCGGGCGGGGTTTTCCGGCGTGGGCCGTCGTTGCGGTGTCGTTGGCGGCGGGGATCGGCTGCGGGGCCGAGCGGGCGCCGGCGCGGGCGCCCGACGCGCGGCCGGCGACGTGGGCGGTGCCGCTGGTGGAGCCCGGGCTGCCCAACCTGCACCGTGTCGATGACGGGCTGTACCGCGGTGCGCAGCCGAGCGCGGAGGGGATGCGGTCGCTGGAACGGATGGGGGTGCGCACGGTGATCAACCTCCGCGCCGCCCATTCGGATCGCGACGAGCTGCGCGGCACGCGGCTCGGGTACGAGCACATCCGCTTCGAGCCGTGGCATCCGGAGGACGAGGAGGTCGAGGCGTTCCTGCGGATCGCGACCGACCCGGCGCGGCGGCCGGGGTTCGTGCACTGCGCGCACGGCGCGGACCGCACGGGGATGATGGTCGCGATCTACCGCATGGTCGTGCAGGGGTGGGATGCGGGGGAGGCGATTGCGGAGATGACGGGGGGAGGTTTCGGATTCCATCCGGCCTGGGGCAACCTGGTCGACTACCTGCGGTCGTTCGACGCGGCGCGTTGGCGGCGGGTGTTCGGGCTTTCCGGGCCGTAGGGGTCGTCGCACAGCCGTTCACTGGCTTCCCTGCGGTGGAGGGGAGCGAGTGGCGCGTCGGTGAACGGTCTCGGCGTCGCCGGCGCGGGGCATTCCCGGCTTTCTCGGTTGCCGCGACTTTGCTACAAGGGGCGGCGAGGCGGGATGGGCGGTCCTGCGAGCCAGTCGGGGGGGTGTCCGGTCTGCGGCAAGCCGGTGGACCCGTTGCGGGCCGGTGCGGTCGGGATCTTCGACGGGACGTTCGTGTACTTCTGTTCGGACGTCTGTCGTTCGACGTTCGGCGCCGCGCGCGCCTCGACGCCCGGCACGTCTCCCAGCGGTTCGTGGACGTCGGGTCCGGCGTCCGGCGCGGGGCGTGCGGCGTCCGGGGAGGGGGAAGGGGAGGCGGGGGGTGCGGCGCGGGCGCCGGCGAGTCCGCCGGGGCCGGTGCGGTCGCCGGAGGAGTCGTGCGCTGGGGCGGGGTCGCCGGCGGCCGGTCCTGCGGGGTCCGTTCCGCCGGTTGTTCGGCGGGATGTGGCGGCGGCTCCGGCGGTCGCCGGGGGGTCTTCGGTGTCCTTGTTCGAGGGGCAACCGTCGTCGTTGCCGCCTCCGGTGGTGACGCCGGTGTCGACGATGCCGCCGCCGCCGGCGGGCGGGTGGCGCCGGCCGGCGGCGACGGAGGGGCCGGAGGAGGAGGGGGAGGGGGGAGGCGAGGAGGAACCGGAGCCGGTGGGGGGCGGCGAGGCGGGGGTGGAGCCGCGGAAGCTGCAGTTGCCGGCCTACGGGTTGGCGGTGGAGTCCGGGCCGCGGTCCGCCGGCATCACGCCGGCGGTGTTGTTCGCGTATCTGTTGGCGCTCGGGGCGTTCGCCGCGGCGCACCTGGCGCGGCGGTGGTTCCCGTGGGTGGAGTTGCCGGGGCGGTTGGGGGATGTGGTGGCGGGCGCCGGGGCGGCGGCGCTGGTGGTGTTGGGTCTGGTGGACCTGCTGTGTCGCCGGGGGCGCGGGGTCGACCATCTGGTCATCGGGTTGTCGTGCGGGGCGCTGGTGGCGGCGTCGTGGGCGGGCGGTTGGGCGGCGGGGACGCCGCAGGCGCTGGCGGTGCTGGCGGTGTATGCGGCGTCGGTGGTGGCGGAGCGGCGGTTGCTGGCGCAGCGGCCGGCGCCGCTGGCGGCGGTGCAGGGGGGCCCGCCGGCGGACGTGCTGGTCGACTGGGGCGGGGCTCGCGGGCCGTTGTTGCGCGGCCTGCGTCTCGGGTTGCGCGTGTTCCCGCTGGTCCCGCTGGCGGCGGCGAGCGCGGCGGTGGTCTGGGGGGGGCTGGCGGGGTGGCTCGAGTCGAGCGAGTGGCTGGTGCCGATTCTGGTCGGGTGCGCGCTGGCGTTCGTGCCGTGGCCGGTGCGGCACGCGGGGCTGGTGCTGGGGGATCTGTCCCGCGCGGCGGCGGCGGCGAACGTGCGGTATCTGGATCCGGCGGCGGTGGAGCGGGCGGCGCGGACGCATCACCTGGTGTTCCTGTACCGCGGGGTGGTGACCTGGGGTCGTCCGGCGGTGGTGGAGTTCGTGAACTACTCGGATCAGCCCGACGCGGTGATCCTGGACCTGGTGGCGTCGGCGGAGGCGGCGGCGGGCGGTTCGTCGCTGTCGGAGGCGTTGCTGGCGTTCACGCAGGGGCGGGGTGCGGCGGGGGAGGCGAAGACGCGGTTGTCGCGGTTCTGGCCGGGGCACGGGGTGAAGGCGACGTCGGCGCGCGGGGAGGTCTGGATCGGGGGCCGGCGGATGCTGCTGGAGGAGGGAGTTTCGACGGCGCCGGTGGAGGAGGACGCGCGGGATTTCGAGCGGGCGGGGTACACGGTGCTGTTCGTGGCGCTCCAGCGGCGGGTGCATGCGATCGTGGCGTTGGGGGACCCGGTGCGGGCGGAGATGGTGGAGGCGACGGGTCTGGCGCACCGGCACGGGATGGAGACGCACCTGCTGACGGGAGAGAGCCGGGCGACGACGGAGCATGTGGCGCGGTCGGCGGGGGTGCGGCACATCCGGCCGGAGCTGACGCGGGAAGAGCGGGCGGCGGAGATCCGGGGCCTGCGGGAGATGGGGGTCTCGGTGGCGGTGGTGGGGCGGCCGGCGGAGCCGGCGCAGGTGATCCAGGACGCGGACGTGACGGTGGCGATCGGGGTCCCGGACCCGCGCGGGTTCCCGTGCGACGTGGCGGCGGCGGCGGACGACCCGCGGGTGGCGGTGGCGTGTCTGCTGGCGGCGCGGCGGGCGGTGACGGCGGTCTGGGTGCACGTGGTGGCGGCGGCGGGCGTCGCGCTGCTCAACGCGGGTCTCGCGGCGCTCGGGTTCCTGCCCCCGGCGGCGACGGC
>JAAZOP010000567.1 GCA_012797735.1 Myxococcales bacterium | reverse complement strand
TGCGGCGGCGGTCGGCCGGGATCGGCGCGGTCGCCGCGCCGCTGGCGGCCCGCGTCCGCCTGCTGTTCAACCCCGCGCTGCGGTCCGCGGTCTTCTTCGTCCCCGGCCTGATGGCCTTCGTCCTCTACGTCGCCGGCATCCTGCTCACCGCCCTGACGATCGCCCGCGAGCAGGAGCGCGGGAACCTCGAACAGCTCTTCGCCACCCCCGTCGGCCGCCTCGAGGTGATGCTCGGGAAGCTCCTGCCGTATCTCGCCCTCGGCGCCCTCCAGGCGCTGCTCGTGCTGGCCTTCGGCATGTCGGTGTTCGACGTCCCCCTGCGCGGCTCGCTCGGCGTGTTGGCCCTCGGCACGCTGCTGTTCCTCGCCGGCGCGCTGGCCCAGGGACTGTTCATCTCCACCGTCGCCGGCAGCCAGCAGGTCGCCACCCAGATCGGCGCGATCTCGTCGCTGCTCCCCGGCATCCTGCTGTCCGGTTTCGTCTTCCCGATCGACCACATGCCGGCGCTCCTGCGCTGGATCGCCTCGGTGTTCCCCGTCCGGTACTACGTCGACCTGCTCCGCGGGGTGATGCTCCGCGGCAACGGCATCGGCGCGCTGTGGGGCGACTTCCTCGGCCTGGGGCTCTTCTGCCTGGTGGCCGTCGCCCTGGCGACGCTGCGCTTCCGGCGGAGGCTGACGTGAGCCGCGCGGGCCTCGGCGCCGTCCTGCGCAAGGAACTGCGGCAGATCGGCCGCGACCGTCGGCTGCTGCCGCTGCTGTTCGTCGCGCCGATCGTCCAGCTGATGGTCTTCGGCCACGCCGTGCGCTTCGACATCGAGGAGATCGATACCGCCGTCTGCGACCTCGACGGATCCGCCGCCAGCCGCGATCTGGCCCGGCGGCTCGTCGCCGACCGCACCTTCCGGCCCCTCGAACCCCCCGCCGACTGCGCCCGTCCCGAACGCGCGCTCCTCGACGGTCGCGCCGACGTCGCCGTCCTTCTCCCCCGGGGCCTGGGACGCGACCTCGCGGCCGGCCGCCCCGTCGAGGTCCAGGTGCTGGCGGACGGCACCAACCCGACGATCGGCCGCTTCGCCACGACCGCCGCCGAGCTGTACGTCGGCGCGCGCGCCGCCGAGTTCCAGGCCGAACGGTTCGCGACGCTGCGCGCCGCCCAGGGGTTCGAACAACCCGCGCCGGTGTGGGCCGTCGAGTCGCGCCTGTTCTACAACCCGCGGATGCAGAGCGCGATCTTCATGGTTCCCGGCGTCGCCGCGATGCTGCTGCTGCTGATCACCACGGTCGGCACCGCGATGGGCATCGCCCGCGAACGCGAACTCGGCACGCTCGAACAGGTGATGGTCACCCCCCTGCGGCCCTCCGAGCTGATCCTCGGCAAGGTCGCCCCATTCGTGCTCGTCGGCCTGTTCGACGTCGTCGTCGCCCTCGTCGTCTCCGCCTGGATGTTCGACGTCCCGATCCGCGGCTCGCTCGTCGTGGTCTTCGCCGGCACCCTCCTCTACCTCCTCTCCACCGTCGGCCTCGGGCTGTTCATCTCCACGGTCAGCGCCTCCCAGCAGCAGGCGTTCCTCGTCGGTTTCTTCGTGATGATGCCGGCGATCCTCCTCTCCGGCTTCATGACGCCGGTCGAGAACATGCCGGACTGGCTCCAGCCGCTCGCCTGGATCAACCCGGTGCGGTACTACGTCGAGGTGCTGCGCGGCGCGCTGCTCAAGGCCGCCGGCTTCGCCGACCTCCGGCTCCAGTTCGGCGCGCTGGGCGCCTTCGGCCCGGTGATCCTCGCCGCGGCGATCGTCCGCTTCCGCAAGCGGCTGGCCTGAGCCCGGAGGCCGTGCATCCCCGCGCCTCGGCCGGCGCGATCTGCGCTATGCTCGCCGGCGCGGAGGAACGCGTCCCATGCACGACGGCATGCGCTGGGGGCTCGGTATCGGCGGGGGGCTGGTCGCCGCCGTCCTGCTCGCGCTGGCCCTGCTCCACGGCCCGTGCGCGCCCGGCGACGACGGCGGCGCCGTCGCGGCCGACGCGGCGCTGGCGGCGCCCGG
>JAAZOP010000566.1 GCA_012797735.1 Myxococcales bacterium | reverse complement strand
GCGCGGCGGCGGCGAGGACGACGCTAGCGGCCGCGAGACGGCAACCCCAGGCCGCGTTCGATGGCGTAGCGCACGAGTTCGGCGGTGGTGCGGGCGCCGACCTTGTCGCGGATCGCCGCGCGGTGCCCCTCGACGGTCCGTTCGGAAAGGCCGAGAGCCGCGGCCGCTTCCTTGCTGGTCTTCCCCTCGACGAGCAGGGCGAGCACTTCGCGTTCGCGGGGCGAGAGCAGGACGAACGGGTCGAGCGGGTCGTGGACGCCGGCGCGGATCGAATCCTCGCGCACGATGCCGGCCACGTCGGGGCTGAACCAGCTCTGCCCGGCGGCGGCGGCGCGCACGGCGCGCACGAGGTCGTCGAGGCCGCGGCCCTTGGTGACGTAGCCGACCGCTCCCGCACGGAGCGCCGCGCGGACGACCGACTCCGCGGCGTGCATCGAGAGCACGACGACCCTCGTCCGCGGGGAGGCGGCGAGAATCCGGCGCAGGGCGTCGACGCCGCTGCCGCCGGGCAGCGCGACGTCGAGCACCAGCACGTCGGGCCGTTCGCGTCCGGCCAGTTCGACTGCCTCGGCCGCCGTGCCAGCCTCCCCCGCCACCTCGAAGTCGGGCTCGCGGGCCAACAAGGCGCGGAGCCCCTCGCGGACGATCCGGTGGTCCTCGACCAACGCCACGCGAAGACTCATGGCACCCCCGGTTCCAGCGGGATGCGCGCGGTGACGAGGGTTCCGCGACGGCCTTCGGACCGCACCGCCAGCGTGCCGCCCAGTTCCCGCGCGCGCTCGCGCATCCCCGCGATCCCCCTGCCTTCCGGCGCGCCGCACGCACCGCGCCCATCGTCCGCCACCTGCAATTCCAGCGTCTCCGCCTCGAACTGCAGCGCCAGCCGGAGCCGCGCGGCCGCAGCGTGGCGGAGAACGTTGGCGACGGCCTCTTGTGCGATGCGGTACGCGGCGTGCTCGACGGCGGGCGGCAGGCGCGGCAAGTCGCCGGGCAGTTCCAGTTCCACGGCGACCTGGCCGGTCGCGGCGACCGCGTCCGCCAGCTCGCGCAGTCCGCCCGCCAAGTCGGTCCCCTCCAGGCCGGGCGGGCGAAGCTCGTCGACGGCCCGGCGCAGCTCATCGGCGGCGGCGTCGAGCGCTCGGATCGCGGCGTCGTTCGAGCCTGCCATCAGGTGCAGGCGGGCGGCGGCGAGCGACTGGCCGGCGCCGTCGTGCAGTTCGCGGGCGATGCGCGCGCGGTCTTCGGCCTGCGACCGCACGTCGGCCTCGCTCGCTTGCACGGCCCGCAACGGCACCAGGTACAGGACGAGGCCGAGGCTGGCGCCGAGCACGCAGAAGACCAGGTGGAAAACGAGAGCGGCGCGGCGGGCGGGGCGACCGTCAACCGCGACCTCGACGCGACCGACGACCTCGCCCGCCGCGCGGACCTCGGCGCCGCCCCAGACGGCGGGTCCGGCGGGTGTCCGGTCGGCATAGACCAGGGCGCCGCGCCCGTCGAACAGCCGCGCGGCCAGCAGTCCCTCCGGCCGCTCGGCCGTGGCCGCCTCGAGGTGTTTCGCCGTGTCGTAGCGCCAGAGGACCGGGTTCTGGACGTACAGGTCGTGGACGCGGCGGGCGAGGTGTTCGGCCTGCCGGCGCGCGCGCTGGCGCAGTTCGGCCTGCCGGAGCCCGTGATGCACCGCGGACGGCACGACGGCCACGAGCAATCCGGTGAGCGTGGCCAGGGCCAGCATCATGGACCGGAAGCGGCGCCGGGATATCGCGCTCACGGCAGCACCCGATAGCCCGCCGCCTCGGCCACGACCCGCGTCTCGCGATGGCGCAGCCGTTCCAGCAGCCGCGCCGCCGCGCCGCGCGGCGTGCCACGGGTCGCGGCGCCGAGCGGTTTGGTTCCGAGCTCGGCCAGGACGCGCAGGGTGCCCCGCAGGCGGACCTGGCCCAGGTCGGTGACGCCGAGCGAACCCGGGATGCGTTCCAGTGCGTCGAGCAACGCCGCGTCGGAGTAGGCGGTCGGAAAGCGTCCCGAGGCGAACGCTGCGCGCAAGGCGTCGCCCAGCGCCGGATCGCGGGCCGCCGCAGCGAGCAGGCTGGAGTCGGACGGCTCACGGGCGACGAAGACGATCGGGCTGCCGTCCGGCCAGCGCTGTTCGCGACCCTCGACGATCGATTGTAACCGCGCCGCGTCCAGCGACTCCACCGGCGCGGCGGGGTGGCACGCCACGACCACCGGCACCTCGGCGTACCAGTCCACCTCGAGGCCGTCCGCTTCCTCGGGACGCAGCGGCCGGGAGACCAGTCCCACCTCGATCGCGCCGTCCCGCAGCGCCCGGATCGCGCCGCCCGAGCCGATGCTCGGGTGCACGCGGGCGCGCAGGCCGGGCTCCTCGGCACGCCACGCCGCCACGACCCGTTCGACCAGCGGCAGGTTGCTGCCGGAACCGGCGATGTCCAGCGGGACGTCCGGTGACGGGCTCGCCGCGGCCTCGTGTGCTGCCGGCGCCGACGGCTCGACCGTGCCGCCCGGCCACGCCAGCACGATGCCCTGACCGGCACACACGGCCAGGAACACCGCGACGGCCACGAACTCCGCCGTTCGCCACCTTCGCACGCCGTCTCTCGTACCACGGGCGCAGGACGGAAGCCAACGGAGGCCCGTAGTTTCCCGGGCGGTCGGCACGTGGTTCCCCCGTACCGCCGGAATCGCGCGTGTTGTATGCAGGATCGAGCGCGACGGCGGCACGGCGTCCCCTCCCCCTCCGGACGCCGCGCCGCCGATTCGCCGCCGGGAGGATGGGATGCGGGCGAAATATGCGTCGCCTTGGTGGTGGCTGTCCGCCGCGCTGGCCCTGATCGGGTCCGGCTGCGAGGAGGACGTTCCGTCGAGTCGCGCCGACGCCGGGGCGGACGTCGGCGACGACGGCGAGGCGGCCGAGACGCCGGACGTCGCGCCGGATGTGGAGGCGGACCTGGTGGGGGATGCCGAGGTCGCACCGGACGTCGCCGGGGAGGTCGAGGTCGATGCGCCGGCGGAGGCGGACGACGAGGGCCGCGACGTCGAGGACGTTCCCGAGGCGGGGCCGCCCTGCGAACCGCTGCCGGGCGACTACACGCCGCGGATCGCCGGTTCATCGACCGACGATTGGCCCGCCTGCATCTCGGACGACAACGCGTACCACCCGATCGAGGCGACGATCGGGACGATCGCGCGCATCGCGTCGTTCGAACAGATCGCCGACCTGTTGTGGCGGCGGGGCGACGCGCCGGCGCCGGCGGACTTCACCGCCGCGCGCGTGATCTACGTCGACACCAACGGGCTCGACTCGCGCATCCAGCGTCGCGAGGATCTGCACTATCCGCCGGTGCCCGCCGGCGAAGGGGCGTGCACGGACGCGGGGGTGCCGGAGCGGTATCCGGACCGCTGCGCCGGCCCGGCGCGGATCCTGCCGATCGTCAACGACGCCTTCGCGCAGGGGACCGCGGGGACGGACCCCCGGGTGCAGGCGGCGCGGATCGAGGCCGCGCTGCTGTGGTTCCTGTACCTCTCGCCGTACAAGGAGGCGCACACCTGCACGGAGACGCCGCGGGACTGCGACTCGGCCTGGGCCTACTACACCGGCGGCGAACCGCGGGAGGGGGGTCTGGGCCTGTCGTCGTACGTCCGGGTGCTGGACGAGGAGACGCACGACCGGGTGTGGGACGGCCTGCTCGCCGTCCGCTGCTGGAAGAACCTCGACCACGAGACCGGCGTGTCGGTGGATCTGGCGCTGCGCGACCGCGCGATCGCGCAGATGGACCGGGCGTTGCTGGCCGGCGTGGCCCGGATCGTCCGCGCCCGGTTCGACGTCCTGGCGGCGGCGACGACGGACGAGGCGCGGCGACCGGCGTGGGCCTTCCTCCAGATCCTCGGCGGGGTGCTCGACCGCGAGGCGACGGCGCGCGATCCGGCGGCCGCGGCGGTGCTGCGCGCGGAGCTGGCCCGCGCGGATCCGGCCGCCGTGGACGTCGCGGCGGCCCGGAGCGCCCTCGACGCGTTGTTCCCCTGCCCATAGCGGCATCCCGGAAATGAGGGACCCGGCGCGGCGGTCCGGTATCATGCGCCCGATGGAAGCTCGCCGTCCCGCCGGCGGGAAGATCGGGGTGTGCGCGCGGCTCGGCGTTCCGGCCCTGCTGTCGCTGTGGCTCGCCCCCGCGGCCGTCGCCCGCGGCGAGGCGGAGGCCGGGACGGGCGACGGGGCGGCGGAGGAAACGATCCGGACGGCGCAGGGGTCGGGGCCGGAGGCGGACGCGGCGGCGGAACCGGACGGGGAGGCCGGCGGGAGCGAGGCGGAGCCGGCGTCACGAGGAACGGCGGACGAACCGCCGGAGGCGGCGCTGCCGGAACCGGTCGAGGACCAGGGCTACCAGACCACGGTGCGGGCCGCGGGGCCGGGCGACGACACGCGGGGCCGCGCCGCCTCGCGCGTCGGCCGCCGCGAAATCGAGGAGCGCATCCCGCGCTCGACGCCCGACGCGCTGGTGTACGAGCCCGGCGTGTTCGTGCAGCAGACGGCCGCCGGGCAGGCGTCGGCGTTCGTCCGCGGCCGGACGGGCCAGCAGACGGTGCTGCTGTTCGACGGCATCCGCCTCAACAACGCGCTGTGGCGCCAGGGCCCCAACCAGTACTTCTTCACGCTGGACGCCGCGACGGTCCGGGCGATCGAAGTGGTGCGCGGTTCGGCGTCCGTGCGCCACGGTTCGGACGCGATCGGCGGGGCGATCGAAGCCCTCCCGATCGAGGCGCCGTTGTGGACCGACCTCCACGACCTGCGGGCCTGGCCGCGCAACACACTGCGGGTCTCGTCGCAGGACGAGCAGCTGGCCGAGCGGTTCCAGCTCGAGGCGCAGTGGGACCGTTTCGGGCTGATCGGGGGGGCGGGGTGGCGCACGGTCGGGCTGCTGGAGGGCGGCGGCGCGGTGCTCGGCGCGGACGGCCGGCTGCCGTGGGTCCCGCGGTTCGCGGAGGACGGCTGCTCGCCGAACCAGGCGGTCGAGGATCCCGACCGCTGTCGCACGCAGCTCGGCACGGGGTTCGACGAGCTGACGTTCGACGCGCGGGTCGCCTACGACCTGGGCCGGGAGCGCCGGGTGGTCGCGGCGCTGTACGGCTACCGGCAGTACGACGCGCCGCGCACGGACCAGTGCCCGCCGGCGGAGGGGCGGTGGGACGAGTGCCTGACCTACGAGGAGCAGTTCCGCACGCTGGCCTACGTCGCCTTCCGCGGTCCGCTCGCCGAGGGGGTGGCGGAAGACGCGCGGCTCACGCTGTCGTACCAGCGGCAGCACGAACGCCGGCGGCTGGACCGTCCGGCGTCGTTCTCGTCGCTGGGCGGCATCGACAACGTGGATACGTTCGGTTTCGCCGGCTCCACGAGGACGGCGCCGCTTGATCTCGGCGGCGGCCTGCGGTGGACGCTGCGCTACGGGGGCGAGGTGTACCACGACCGCGTCGGTTCGACGGCGTGGACGGCCTTCTCCGACACGGAGCAAGTCGTGTTCGCCTCCCGCGGCCAGTACCTTGAAGGTTCGTCCTACACGACGGGCGGCGTATATCTCGAGCCGGAACTGGACCTGGGCGGGGGCGTGACGATCTCGGCCGGGGGCCGGTTCGGCGGGACACGGGCGACGGCGCCCGCCGACGAGACGACGGGCAGCACGGCGGTCGACCGCTCGTGGATCACGCCCGTCGGGCGGTTGGGCGTGGCCTGGGCGCCGCTGCCGCACCTGACGTGGCGCGCGAACGTCGACCATGCCTTCCGCGCTCCGAACCTCGACGACCTGACGTCCCGCCAGCAGACCGGTCCGGGGTTCCAGTTCGAGAATCCGGATCTCGGGCCGGAGCAGGCGCTGACGGTGGAGACGGGACTGGAGTGGCGCGGCGAGTGGTTGCGGGCCGATGTCTGGGGCTACTGGGCGCCGGTGTGGGGCGCGATGGCGCGCGCACCGCGTTCGGCGGCGGACTGTCCGCCGGGCGCAACGAGTTGCGCGGGGGCGCGGGCGCGCTACCAGCTCGTCAACCTGCCGGGACGCGCGGACCTGTTCGGCGTCGAGCTGTCGGCGCTGGCGGAGTTCCCGCTGGGCTTCTCGCTGCGCGCGACGCTGGCCTGGGCCTGGGGCGAGGGACCGAACCCGGCGCCGGAGCCGGCCGACCCGGACGTGCCGTACGAGGCGAGGGTGCCGCTGTCGCGCGTCCCGCCGCTCAACGGCACGGTCGAGGCGCGTTGGCGGGCGGAGTGGGGCCTGTACGCGGGAGCGGCGCTGCGCTGGGCCGCGGCGCAGGATCGGCTGGCGCTGCAGGATCTGTCGGACCCGCGCATTCCGTACGGCGGCACCCCCGGCTACGCGGTGCTGGACCTGTCGGCGGGCTGGCGCTGGCGCCGCAACCTGCTCGTCGGGCTGGTGCTGGAAAACGTGACGGATGCGGCGTGGCGGACCCACGGTTCCAGCGTCAACGGGCCCGGGTTCGGCGTTTCCCTGCGGCTCGAGGTCGGACTGTAGGGGACGACCGCGGCGGCGGGCGGGAAGACGGCGGAAGACCTTGACGGCGGGCGCGGTTCGCTTAAGGTTGGAGCGGGATGCGGTGCGGCCGCGCGGTGGCGCGCGGCCGGGAGGCGAGCGATGAACGGGACGAGGCGTGTTGCGGCGTGCGCGGCGTGGTGGCTGGCGGGACTGGCCGCGGGCTGCGCGGAGACGGGGACGGACCTGACCACGTGCGATCCGGGACGGACCGCTTGCGACGGGGCGTGCGTCGACCTGCAGCGCGATCCCGAGAACTGCGGGCGGTGCGGCAACGCCTGCGGGACCGGCCGGACCTGCGTCGGCGGCTCGTGCACGCTGGACTGCCCGCCCCCGACGGCGAACTGCGGCGACGGTTGTCGCGACCTGCAGAACGATCCGCAGAACTGCGGTCTCTGCCACAACCGCTGCGGGGCGGACCAGGCGTGCGTGGCGGGCCTCTGCGTGTCGTCCTGCGGACCCGGAACGACGGACTGCGGCGGGAGCTGCCGCGACCTGACGACCGACGAGGCGAACTGCGGCGCCTGCGGTCACGCCTGCGCGGCGGGAGAGGTTTGCCAGGAGGGACGCTGCGTCGTCTCGTGCCCGGCAGGCCAGACCGACTGCGCAGGCACGTGCCGCGACCTGGCGACCGACGAGGCGAACTGCGGCGCTTGCGGCCATGCGTGCGCCCCCGTGGAGCGGTGCGCGGACGGCACGTGCAGCGTCGCCTGCGGCGGGGGCCTCACCGTCTGCGGGGAGGTGTGCCGCGACCTGATGACCGACCACGAGCACTGCGGCGTGTGCTTCCACGCCTGCGGACCGACGGAGGTCTGCGCGGTCGGAACCTGCTTCGCGACGTGCGAGGCGGGGCTCACCCTGTGCGGCGACGAGTGTGTCGACCTCGCCGGCGACCCGGAGAACTGCGGCGCCTGCGGACACGCCTGCGCCGCGAGCGAGACGTGCGCCGGCGGCGCCTGCACGCCCCGCTGCGCGACCGGCCTGACGTGGTGCGCGGACGGCTGCGTCGACACGGCGACCGACCGGTCGAACTGCGGGTCCTGCGGTCGCACCTGCGCCGCGACCGAGGTGTGCGCGGCGGGCACCTGCACTCCGAGCGTCTCGACCGTCGGCTGCGCGGACGGCACCGTCGAGGTGCGCTGGTCGGACACGGTCCACGGATGTCGCGGCCCGACGCAGAGTTGGCAGGCGTACTTCGACGCCGCGGCGAGCTACTGCGCGCCGGGGTGGCACATGGCGACGGGGCACATCGTCAACGACTACCTGACCGGTCCCGGGTACACCGACGACGTGAAGTACGCGTTCGACGGGGGCTTCTGCGACCCCGAGGGATGGGTCTTCGCCACGCGCTACGATGCGTACGCCCAGTCGCGCCCGGAGTGCGGCTGGGCCTACTCCCACCACTGGTCGCTGGGCCGGCCGCCGGGAAACCCGGCGGACGGGATCGTCTGCGAGCGTTGACCGCGGGCGGCCGGCCGTCGCCGGTGGGTCTGGATCTTCGCGCCGGGATGCACCACGATGCGGGCGTGTCGCGCGGGGCCGCGGTCGCCCCCGCGGGGAGGAGACGATGAGCGATTCCGAAGCCCTGGTGCGGAACGTGCGCTGGCTCGGCCACGCCAGCATCGTCGTGCGCGGTTCGAAGACGGTCTACGTCGATCCGTGGGAGGTGTCGGCCGCCGACCCCGCCGACGTGATCCTGGTCACCCACGACCACTTCGACCATCTGTCGCTGCCCGACGTCGAACGGCTCTCGCGCCCGGACACCTCCGTCGTCGGCCCGGCGATGTGCCGCAAGGCGCTGGGGAAGCGGCTGACCGCGATCGAGCCGGGCGGCGCCGTCACGGTTTCCGGCGTGCCGGTCGAGGCGGTCCGCGCCTACAATCCGAAGAAGCAGTTCCACCCGAAGGATTACGGCGGGGTGGGGTACGTGTTCACGGTCGACGGCGTGCGGTACTACCACTGCGGGGACACCGACCGGATTCCGGAGATGGAAGCGGTCCGGGCCGACGTCGTCTTCGTGCCCGTGGGCGGCAAGTACACGATGGACGCCGAGGAAGCGGCGGAGGTGCCCTCGCTGGTGGGGGCGAAGCTGGCGGTGCCGCTGCACTTCGGCAAGATCGTCGGGGACGTCGCCGACGCGAAGAAGTTCGCGCGGCTGTGCAAGATCCCCGTGGTGGTCCTCGAACGTTCGTAGACGTGCGGAGGAAGCGATGACCCGCCGACCGATCTCGTGGGCTCTGGCCGTCGCGCTCGCGGCCGCGATGCCGACCGTGGCGGACCCGGTACCGGTCGCGCCGGATCCGGGAGGGAAGGACGCCGGGCCCGCGCGACCGGCGGCCTCCGCGGGCGACGCGCCGGCACCGGAACCGCAGGCCGCCCCGGGCCTCGGGGCGTCGTACGACCGGTGGTTCACCGACGAGGCGCTGCGCGTGGAGCTGTACCACGTGGGAGGGGCGCACGACGAGCAGTACATCTTCGATCGGGCGGTGCGGGAACCGCTCTGGCCGGGGATGCGCCGGGCGCTGCTGGACCTGACCGGCTACGGCAAGTACCGCTTCCGCGTGCAGGACCTGGCCACCGGGACGACGATCTTCTCGCAGGGCTACTGCACGCTGTTCGGGGAGTGGCAGACGACGCCCGAGGCGCTGGAGTCGCGGCAGCGCCGGACGTTCGAGGAGTCGGTGCGGTTCCCGTTCCCGCGGGCGCCGGTGCGCCTGCTGCTCGACCGCCGGGAGGACGTCCCCGGGCCGGACGGCCGGGGCGAGTTCCGGGAGCTGTTCCGCTTCGACATCGATCCCGCCTCGCACCTCGTCGCCCGCGACCCGCTCGACGATCGCTACGTGCGGCTCGCGCTGCACGAGAGCGGCGACCCGCGCGAACGGATCGACATCCTGATCCTGGGCGACGGCTACACGGCCGCGGAGATGGAGAAGTACCGGCGCGACGCGCGGCGCTTCGCGGCGATCCTGCTGGCCGACCCCGCGTTCGCGCCGAACCGCAACCTGGTCAACCTCTGGGGCCTGGAGACGCCCTCGCGCGACAGCGGGCCGGACGAGCCGCGCAAGGGGTGGTACCGGGACACGGTGCTGGGGACGACGTTCAACACGTTCGACTCGGAGCGCTACCTCACGACGTCCCACGACCGGGCGTTGCGGGAGACGGCGGCGCACGCGCCGTACGACACGCTGTACATCCTGGTGAACACCAGCCGCTACGGCGGCGGGGGGATCTACAACCAGTGGGCGATCTTCCCCTCCGACAACGAGTACGACGACTACGTGTTCCTGCACGAGTTCGGCCACAGCTTCGCCGGGCTGGCGGACGAGTACTTCGACTCCGCGACGGCGTACGACGAGGCGTTCTACCCGGCCGGAGTCGAGCCCTGGGAGCCGAACATCACGGCGCTGCTCCCCGGCCGGCCGCTCAAGTGGCAGTCGCTGGTGGCGGCGGGCACGCCGATTCCGACGCCCGACGACGAGGCGCACGCGGCGGTGGTCGGCGCGTTCGAGG
>JAAZOP010000565.1 GCA_012797735.1 Myxococcales bacterium | reverse complement strand
GACGAGCGGTCCGAGGCGGTCGTCGCGGACGACGCCCACGACGAGCCGCGCGGTGCCGGCGACCATCCGCATGACGGTCGCGCCCAGCAGCCGGTCGGGGGCGACCATCGCCTGCGCCCGCAGCAGTACCTCGTTGAACGCCGTGCGCACCGCGGCGTCCCCGTCGAGGTTCAGGCGGACGAGGCCGGCGGCGGCCTTGCCCGGCAGGTCGGGAGACGCGGCCTTGACCGCCACCGGGCCGCCCGCCTCCCGGGCGAACCGCGCGGCGGCCGTGGCCGTCGGGCACAGCCGCCAGGGCGCCGTCGGCAGGCCGTAGCGCCCGAGCAGCTCCAGGCCGGCCGGCTCGGAGAGCGTGCGCGCGGGCCCCATCAGCCAGCCGCCGATCGCCGGCACGTCGACCTCCGGGAACGCGGGCAGCGGCTCGTCCAGCCGCCGGCGGGCCTGGCCGACGCGCCACGCCGCCAGCACCGCCGCCGCCGCCTCCGGCAGGCCGGCGAGGAACGGATTCCCCTTGCGCCGCGGGTCGACCGCCGGCGGCGGCAGCGGGCCGTGGAACGCATGCACCGGAATCGCCATCCGGCTCCGACCGGCCCCCTCGGCCAACGCCTCCGCCCACCGCTGCACGCGCGCGTCGGAGGGCGCATCGCCCCGCGGCGGCTGGCTCACCAGCACCACCACGTCGAACCGCTCGTCGGTCGCGAACGCCCGCACGCGCCGCGCCCCCTCCCGCGGGTCCTGCACGGCGCGACCGGTCAGGTCGAGCGGGTTGCCGGCGACCGGGTCCCGGACCCGCGCCCGGCGCTCCACCGGCTCGCAACGCGGCACCTCCAGTCCGGCGGCGCGGAATGCATCGGCGCACAGCCGCCCGGCGCTGGCCGAGAGCGAGACGATGCCGACCCGGGGACCGTGCGGCGGCGCCCGATGGGCGAGCAGCACCAGCGTCTCGCCCAGCGCCTCCAGCGTCGGCACTTCCACGATGCCGTGGTGGGCCAGGAACCCGGCGAGACGGGCGTCGAGGCCGCCCGCGGCGAGCGCCGTCTCGGCCCGCGTCGTCGGGAGGGGCAGGGCGGACTGCTCCTCCGGCGTCACGCGGCCGCGCAACGCCACCACCGGCTTGCCGGCGCGCAACGCCGCCTCGGCCGCCCGGGCCAACCCGGCCGGGTCCTCGAGCGTCTCGAGATACAGGCCGACGACGCCGGTGTCCGGGTCGTCGGCCAGCGCCGCCAGCAGCGCGGCCGCTCCCGGAGCGCTGCCGACGCCGACCGACACCACGTGGCTCCAGCCGATCCGCCCGCCGAGCGGCGCGCGGACCATCTCGACCGCCAGCGCCCCGCTCTGCGAGACCAGCGCGACGCGCCCGCCCGGCGGACGCTCGAGCAGGCGCCCGACGAAGGGGTAGGCGCCGCGGGCGGGGGAGAGGAACCCGAGCGAGCTGGGGCCGAGCGTGGCGATGCCGTGGGTCGCGGCCGCGCGCGCGATCGCCGCGGTCACCGCCCGTCCGGCCGCGCCGGGCGGCGGGTCGCCGACGACGACCGCCGCGCGCGCCCCCGCCTCCGCACAACGCCCGAGCAGCTCCGGCGCCGCTTCCACCGGCGTCAACACCACGACCAGGTCCGGGTCGAACGGTCGCGCCTCCAACGACGGACAGGCCGGGACGGCGCCGGCCTTCCGCCCCTTCGGGTGGACCAGGAACGCCCGCGGGGCCCGGCGGGCCAGTCCCAGGTTGCGCAGGAGCTGGATCGTCCAGTAGGAGTCCGGGGAACCCCCGAGCACCGCCACGGACCGGAACGACGTCCACGCCTCGAACGGCGACGCGGCGACCGGCGACTTGCGCTTCTCTGCGGGCATGCCCCTCGAACCCCTCCACCGGTTGCTTGCCAGTCGGGCGGAGGTCAGTATACTCGGTTCCGCCGTGGCCGTGCGCTTCTTCATCTCGCAGGACGCGCTCGACGCGCTCGTCGCCGGCGAACAGGCCACGATCGACGGCGAGCGGCTCGTCGTGCCGTCGCGCCGCCTGGAGGCCCGGGTGGAACCGGCGGTCTACTTCCTGCGCGAGGTCGAGGGGAAGCCGGACCCAAACGAACTGGTGGGGAAGGTCAAGACCGAGGAGGCTCTGGCCGTCCGCGGCGCGGACCACTTCCGCAAGTCGGTCATCCTGGGGGATTCCGCCTACGACGTCGTCGAAGGATACCTCGGGACGGCCGCCGAAGGATGGGTCTGGCCGGCCGGCGTCGCCGAAGCACGGCCGGCGGCCGCGCCGGCACCCCCCGCGCCCACGCCCCGATCCGCCGCCGCCCCGCCCTTGCCGCCGACCCTGGCTCCTCCCCCGCCGCCGGACGACGAAGACATCCCTGTTGACATCGATCTCGATGCTGGAGATCGGGCGCCGTCCCCGCGCGAAGTTCAGGAGGCCGCTGCGGCCGGGACCGCGACCAAGCGGCCGTCCCTGCCGCCGGATGCGCTCCGCCGCATCGAGGCATCCCCGGGCTTTCGGCCTCCGGCGGTCCCGCCGCCCGAGACGGTCGGGGACGAAACCCGTCCCAGGCCGACCTCCCGCTCGACCGGCGGCCGCTCGAAACTGCCCACGCCCGCACCCACCGGCGCGCGCGGCTCCCGGCCTCCTCCCCCTCCCGGCGCGCGCGCTTCGCGCCTGCCGTCGACCTCGCCGGCCCAACCCGGCAGCGCGGGGATCGAGTCGCCGACCAAGACCGCCGACGAACTGGAACGACTGTTGCTCGAGACGATCAGGCCGACGCGGGGGAAGCGACGCTAGGTTCCGGCGGCACGCAGGTCGTGCGGCGCAGGATCCGGCAGACCCCGCGCATCGCCCGGACCAGCGCCAGGGCGCGGTGCGACGCGAGCCCGCCCATCCCCACGAGGAACAACCGCGCCCCGTCATGCTCGAAACACTGCACCGACACGTCCTCCCGCTGCGCGAGTTCGCAGTCGGGGTGCAGCAGATCCGGATCGAGCGCCAGCGGGCCGTACGCCGCAACCTCCTCCGGCCGTCGGGTGCTCGGCGACGACGCCACCAGGAGCCCGTGGTCGTCGGCCAACACCAGCCCGTCCATCCCCGACTCGACCGCCGAAAAGGCGAGCTGGTAGGAGAGAGCGGTCCGGGTGTCGTCACTCCGAAGACAGCGTCGCTCGTTCCTGCGCGGCATCGTCGACCTCCATGGGCCCACTTTATCCCACATCTGACTACCCGTCAAGGAAGCCGGGGGGACTGGCAGGGCCTCGCCAAAGTCGCCGCCGCCAATGCCTGACGGGCTCCAGGCTCCGGGCTCGAGGCTGCAGGCCGGCGGAATCAGGATCGCTATGTCGCTCCTGGAGCCTGCCCCGAAAATCGCCCGTCTCCTGCACATCCACCCAGCGTTTTCGTGATTCGCGGATGGCCCGCCCGGGCCGTGGGCAACGGAAGCCTCGCGCCGGCCGGCGATGCGGACTTCGGCAACACCCCCTGGGGGGACCGGTGCGGCGCAACTTTTCGGCACCGGTGTTCCTCTTGGAGGACGGGGGAGGGCGACGAGCGCCCGCGCGTTCCCGACGGGTTCTTGCAGCGCGGCGTGCGCCGCACGTTCTCACCGAGCGCGCCGGCCGGGCCAGCCTCGGGCGATCCGTCGGCCAGCGCGAACGGGGCTGTCGGAATGCGTGGACAGGGCGGCCAAGGAGATTGGCGCGCGCGGGTCTACGAGGCCGTGTCGTGGACGGCGCGGCCGGCGGACGTTTCGGAGGCGGCTGGATCCGAACCTCGAAATGATCGTATGGAGGAAGCGCCGCGCAGCGGAACCGGGGACAGCGGGGCCGGACGGCGTGCGCATGGAAGGAGGCAGACGGGAATGAGGAAGTGGTCCAGGTTCGGGTTGGTGGTGGCGGTGCTGGGTGGGATGTTGCTGCCGGCGTCGCTGGCGGGATGCCGGAAGAAGGCGGAGCAGCCGCCGCAGGTGGTCTCGAAGTTGCCGGTGCAGCGGGTGGTGTTGTACCGCAACGGGGTCGGCTACTTCGAGCGGGCGGGGAAGGTGGAGGGGGACGAGATCCGGTTCAAGGTGCGCGAGTCGCAGGTGGGGGACTTCCTGGCGTCGCTGGCGGTGGTGACGCGGGACGGGAAGCCGGTGGAGTTCGTGAGCTTCCCGGTGCCGGAGAAGAAGAAGGAAGAGAAGAAGGACGACGAGACGCCGGTGCCGCCGTACCCTTGTTGGCCCTACGTGCCGCCCGGCGCGTGTCCGGGCGCGCCCCCGGCGCCGCCGGACGACGGTGGCGAGGAGGAGAAGCCGGAGGACCAGGTCGAGGTGGTGGTGAAGTTGAAGCCGGGGGAGGGTGCGGGCCACGACGTGATCATCGCCTACGTGGTGGAGTCGCCGATCTGGCGGCCGACGTACCGGATCGTGGTCGATGAAAAGGGTGGCAAGGCGATTCTGCAGGGCTGGGCGGTCGTGCAGAACCTCTCGGGGGAAGACTGGCAGGACGTGCAGATGACCATGACCGAGGGCGCGCCGCTCACCTTCCGCGCGGACCTCGGCAACCCGTTCATCCCCGCGCGGCCGCTGGTGACGGATCGGGGCGAGGTGGTGCAGGCGGCGGTGGCCTCGTCGGTGTCGGTCTCCGAGGAGACGCGGCGGATGCTGGAGCAGATGCGCGACAAGGACCAGGCGGCGCCCGGGTTGCTCGCGTCGGCCGCGGTGGACGGCTCGTTCGCCGAGAACGACGGAGAGGGAGCCCTCGCGGGACTCGGCGGCCGGATGGGTCGAAGCGGCGGCGGCGGCGGCTACGGCCTGGCGGCGCCGGAGGAATCCGCGACGGCGGAGGCGAGACCGTCGCGGGCGCGTCGCGCGGCCGACGTGCCAGGGAGCGGCCCGGCGGGACGTGGCGGCGAGGCGGCGACCGGAACGGCCGCCTGGGCCCAGCCGGCGGCCGCGCCACCTCCGGCCCCGCCTCCGCCGCCCCAGGGGTTGACCGCCGGGGGCGCGCAGGCGTCGCTGGCCCTCCTGGCGCTCGGCAGCCAGGAAGGCGGCATCACGTCCTACCGCTCGCTCGCACCGGTGACGGTGCGCGACGAGGCCTCGACGCTGGTGGCGATCTTCAACCAGACCGTCGATGCCAGCGACACGCTGCTCTACCGGCCCGACCCCGGCGTTTCGGCGTCGTACCAGCACCCGTTCCGGGTGGTACGCTTCACCAACCAGGCCGGCGTGACGCTCGAGCGCGGCCCGGTCGCGATCTTCGGCCAGGAGACGTTTCTCGGCCAGGGACTGCTCGAGCCGCTCCCGATCGGCGCGACCACCTCGATCCCGTACGCCCTCGAGCGCGGCGTCACCGTGTCGCAGGAGAGCGGGAGCGACGTCGAGGAGGCGACGCTGGTCAAGGTCGTGCACGGCACGCTGACGATCAAGCGGTTCTCGGTGCGCAAGACCAAGTACGTCGTGCAGAACCTCACCGAGCGTTCCGGGAAGCTGTACATCCAGCATACGCGCTGGTCCGGCTGGGAGTTGAAGAACCTTCCGCCCGGCTCCGAGGAGGTCGACGCGCTGACGGTGATCGTGCCCGTCGAGTTCGGGGCGCAGGCCAAGACGGAGATCGAGGTGCTGGAGCGATCGCCGATGGTCCAGGACGTGCAGATGCTGAACCCGGACGCCCGGGCGGCGGTGCGCCTGTATCTCTCCGGGCCGGCCGTCGATGACGCGATGAGTCCGACGTTGCGCCGGGCGCTGGAGATCGCGGACCAGATCGGGACGATCGACACCGACATCCAGCGCTTCACCGAGGAGCGCCAGCAGGTCCAGACGTGGACCTACGAGGTGCAGAACAACCTGTACTCGATCGAAGGGATCGCGCGGGCGGGACAGCTCCGCACGCGGTTGACGGAGCGCCTCAGCGAGTTGCAGAAGCGGTTCGACGAACTGCAGACGAAGATCACGGACCTGACCGCGCGGCGCGGGGAAATGTACGTCGAGTTGACCGAGCTGTTGCGCGAGGTCGACTTCAAGGTCCCGGAGACGCCGGCGCCGG
>JAAZOP010000046.1 GCA_012797735.1 Myxococcales bacterium | reverse complement strand
GACATCCTCGCCGCCTGCGGACAGCTCCTCGGCCGCGCCGACTTGTCCCGCGGCGGCCGATGGGATAGCTAGGCGGATCGACATGCGGAGAACACCCGGCGGCTCGGGCGGCAAGGCCTGGATCTTCGCGCTGGCGGCG
The DNA here is from genome assembly GCA_012797735.1 of Myxococcales bacterium. GTDB lineage: Bacteria > Myxococcota_A > Polyangia > DRWM01 > JAAZOP01 > JAAZOP01. The sequence goes on along the minus strand of JAAZOP010000046.1, from coordinate 2,726 downwards.
GCGCTGTTCGTCGCCCTCGGGATGGGCGCCGGCGCGGTCGTCTTCCACCTCCAGTCGCTGCCGCCCGAGATCCCGTACTTCGAGTTTCGGCTGCTCGTCGAGGCCGACCTCGTGGTCGAGGCGCAGGTCGGCGCGGACGAGGTGCGCGGGACGGTGCCGGCGGAACCGTCGCCGGCGCTGCTCGAGCGGTACGCCCGGGCGGCCGCGGCGTTCTGGCCGGCCGGCGGCGAGGAGGCGGGCCGCCGGCAGGTCCCGTTCCCGGCGGTGGCCGACGACGGATCGTTCCGGACGTTCCGGCCGGCCGGCGAGTCGACCGGCGACCTGCTCGAACGGCTCGAGGCCCACCACGTCCGCCACGCGGCGCTGCCGGCGAGCCCCTGGACGCGGGTCGCCGCCCTCGCGTTGGGCGGCGCCGTCCTGCTGGCGATCGTGGCGCTGGCGATCGTCGTCGCCCGCGCGCGGGGCGCCCGGGGGCGGCCGGGCGACGGTTCGCCGGACGGGGAGTTCCGCCTGCCGGAGCCGGAGGCGCCGGAGACGAAGTTCCACGACGTCGGCGGGCTCGACGACGCCATGGACACCGTGCTCGAACTGGTCGACCTGCTCAAGATGCCCGACCGGCTCCGCCGGCTGGGCGCCACCTTGCCCCGCGGCGTGCTGCTCGTCGGTCCGCGGGGCTCGGGCAAGACGCTGCTCGCCCGGGCCCTCGCGGGCGAGGCGCTGGTGCCGCTGCTCCGCGTCCAGGCGCCCGAGCTCGCCGGCGCGTTCGGCGCCGAGGCGGGACGGCGCGTGCGGGCGCTGTTCGCGCGGGCGGAGGAGTTGGCGCCGTGCGTGGTCGTCGTGGAGGATCTCGAGGGACTGACGCGGCGGACCGGCCGGCCGGGGGACGCGCCCGGCTCCGAGCCCGGCGGCACGCTGCAGGCGCTGCTGGCCGAACTGGAGCGTTTCGACCCGCGCTCCGGCGTCGTGCTGCTCGCCGCCACCTCCCGTCCCGACCGGATCGACCCCACCCTCCTGCGCCCCGGACGCTTCGACCGGATCCTGGCGCTCGGCCGTCCCGACCGATTCGGCCGCGAGGCGATCCTGCGCGTGCACGCGCAGCGGGTGCGCATCGGCAAGGACGTCTCGCTCGCCGACGTCGCCGCCCGCACGCCGGGCCTGGTCGGCGCCGACCTCGCCGCCCTCGTCAACGAGGCGGCGTTGATCGCCGCGCGCCGCGAGCACACGACGGTGCTGCGGGAGGACGTGGAGAGCGCGCTGCCGCGGGTCGTCGACGTCGCCCTGCGCGCGATCCGCATCTTCTCTCCCGAGGAGCGCGCGATGCTGGCGGCCCACGAGGCGGGGCGCGCCGTGGCCGCCGCCGCGCTTCCCGAACACCCGGACGGGGCCGCGGGCGGCGCAACGCTGGTGCCCCGCGACCCGCTGGCGGAATCGGCCCTGGTGCGCCGGCCCGTCGAGGAGCGCCGCGTGCTCGACGAACGGGCGCTCAAGGCGCGACTGGTCGAACTGGTCGCCGGCCGCGCCGCCGAACTGCTGCTGCTCGGAACGCCGACCACCTCCTCCCGGCCGGCGGTGGCCGAGGCGCGGGCGCTCGCGGCGATGATGGCCGAGGAGCTGGGGATCCGCGCCGCCGAGGACGCCCCCGCCGTCCCGCACGACGGTCCCGGAACGCCGCCCGAGGCGCGGCGGCTGCTGGCCGAGGCCGAACGGCGGGCGCACGAGATCCTGACGACCCATCGCCCGGCGCTCGAGGAGGTCGCCCGGCGGCTGGCCGAGCGGGAGCGGGTGGCGCCCGGCGACCTGCTGCGCATCGTCCACGGACGGCTGTCCGGCGAGGCGCCCGCGCCCGAGGCGACCGAGGCGTGAGCGGCCGATGGAGCTGTGGAACTGGCTGCTCGCACTGCTCCGCGGCCCCGCCGGCGCCGCGCTGGTCGCGACGGCGCTGTTGTCGGTGCGCTGGCTGGTGCTGCTGACCGTCACCCCGCTCCCGGCGCTCGGCGAGATCGGCGCCCCGCTGCGGATCGGTCTCGCCGCCGCGCTCGCCGTCGGCACCCTTCCCGCCGCCCTCCCCGTGCCGCTCGACGTGCTCGAACCCGGCGTCGCCGTCGCGCTCGCCGCCAAGGAAGCGCTCGTCGGCTTGGCGCTCGGTGCCGTCGTGGCGTTCCTGCTGGCGGCGTTCGAGGCGGCGGGGCGGCTGGCGGACCTGTTCCGCGGGGCGACGATGGCCGAGGTGTTCGTCGGGTCCGGCGAGGCGTCCAGCCCGCTCGGCGCGTTCCTGCTCGTCGCGGTCCTCGCGCTGCTCGCGGCGTCCGGCGGATTCCTCGTCCTGGTCGGCGCCCTGTTGCGCTCGGCCGAGGCTTTCCCGGTGGCCTCCCTCCCCGTCCGGTTGCTCGAGCCCGGCGCGTTCGCCGGCGAGGCGCTGGCGCTGTTCGGCCGGTCGTGGGAGGTCGGCCTGCTGCTGGCCGCCCCGGTGCTCGGGGTCTCCCTGCTACTCGACGTCGCACTGGGGATGGCGGCGCGGGTGTCGCCCGGTTTCGAAGGCTACTTCCTCGCCCTGCCGGTCCGCGCGGTGCTCGGCCTCGGCGCGCTCGTCTCGTCGCTCGCGCTGGTCCGTCCGCACCTGGCGGCGCTGCTGCGGGCGGCGCTGGCCGTGCTGGACTGAGCCGGATCACCCCCGCGGGTGGCAGCGTTCCACGATCCGGCGCAGGTGCGTCCGGTCGAGGTGCGTG
>JAAZOP010000564.1 GCA_012797735.1 Myxococcales bacterium | reverse complement strand
CGGGCGCAGCCCCGGCGATGCGGCCTTGCGCCTGCTGGCCCTCGCCCCCGGGATCCTCGCCGAGCGGGACGCGCAGCGCGTCCTCGAACGGGCCCTCGACGCCGGCCTCGAGGTGTTGGGGGGCGAGCGGGGTTTCCTCTTGCTGCGCGACGGGTCCGACTGGCGGGTGGCGGCGGCGCGCAACATCGATCGCGAATCGATCCGGCGCCCCGCGTTCAAGTTCTCGCGCTCGATCGCCGAGCAGGTGGCGGACACGGGCGAGCCGGTATGGACGGCGAGCGCCGTGGAGGACCCGCGCTTCGCCGGCGCGCGCAGCGTGCACCAGCTCGCGCTGCAATCGATCGTCTGCGTGCCGATCCGTTCGCCCGAGCGGGTGCTCGGGACGATCTACGTCGAGAACCGGTTCTCCCGCGGCCGGTTCGACGCCGGGGATCTCCGGCTGGCGCAGGCGCTGGCCGACCAGGTGGCCCTGGCGCTCGAGGCGGGCCGGCTGGAGCGGGAGTTGCGGGAACGGGCGGAGGAGCTGGAACGGGCGCGGGCGGAGCTCGCGCGGCGGGTCGATGCGCAGGAGGACGAACTGGCGCGGCTGGAGCACCAGGTGCGCCAGTCGCGGGACGAGGCGGCGTTGCGCCACGAGTACGCCGAGATCGTGGGGCGCGGTCCCGCGATGCGGCGCCTGCTGGCGGCGCTGGACCGGGTGGCCGAGACCAGCCTGCCGGTCTTGATCGAGGGGGCGACCGGCACGGGCAAGGAGCTGGTGGCGCGGGCGCTCCACGAACACGGGCCGCGCCGCGGCCGTCCCTTCCTGTCGGTGAACTGCGGGGCGCTTCCCGACCTGCTGCTGGAGAGCGAGCTGTTCGGCCACGTGCGCGGCGCCTTCACCGGGGCCGACCGGGCGCGTCCGGGCCTGATGCGGGAGGCCTCCGGCGGCACGCTGTTCCTCGACGAGATCGGCGAGACGAGTCCCGCGATGCAGGTCAAGCTGCTGCGCGCCCTGCAGAACGCCGAAGTCACGCCGCTGGGTTCCGACCGTCCGGTGCCGGTCGACGTCCGGGTGGTGGCGGCGACGAACCGCGACCTCGAACGGATGGTCGCCGAGGGGAAGTTCCGCGAGGATCTGTTCTACCGGCTGAACGTGGTACGCCTGCGCGTCCCGTCGCTGGCGGAGCGGCGCGAGGACATTCCGGACCTGGCGGCGCACTTCCTCGTCCGGCTCGCGCCGCAGACGGGCGGGAAGCCCAGGCGGCTCGGGCGGGCCGCGCTGCGGGCGCTGCTGCGCCACGACTTTCCGGGCAACGTGCGCGAGCTGGAGAACCTGCTGGCGACGGCGGCGGTGTTCGCGCCGGGCGAGGAGATCCGCCCCGAGGACCTGCCGTTGCCGGCGGCGGTCCCGGCCGGCGGTGGGTCGCGGCGCGAGCAGCTTCGCGCGGCGGACCGGGAGCTGGTGGAGCGGGCGCTACGGGCCTGCGGGTACAACCTGTCCGCCGCCGCCCGGCGGCTGGGGGTGTCGCGGCCGACGCTGTATCGCCGGCTGCGCGAGCATGGATTGGCGCGGCGGGGCGGCGGTTGACCCGGGCCGGCGGCCGGTGGATCGGCTAGGATGCGCCCGCGATGGACGAGGCGCGTTTCTTCGAGCTGCTGACCTGGGCGATGTTCGTCGCCGCCGCCGGAGCGCTCGTCTGGTCGCGCTTCGCCACGGCGCCGTACGGGCGCTACGCGCGTCCGTGGTGGAGCGGCCCCGACCTGCCGAGCCGCCGAGCCTGGTTCCTGATGGAGCTGCCGCAACCGGTCGGGTTCCTGACCTGCTTCGTCCTGCGCGACCGTCCCGCGGGGACCGGAGCGCTGGCGCTGCTCGGGATGTGGATGTTCCACTACGTCTATCGGACGTTGATCTACCCGTTCATCCCGCGGGCGTCGACGATGTCGCTGTCGGTCGTCGCGATGGGCTTCGGGCTCAACGCCGGCTTCAGCTACCTCAACGGGCGGTGGCTGTTCGCGCTGGGGCCCGACCGCGGCGCGGAGTGGCTGTGCGACCCGCGGTTCCTCGGCGGCGCGGCGCTGTTCCTCGGCGGGTGGGCGCTGGCCGTTTCGAGCGATCTCATCCTGCGGCGGCTGCGACGGCCCGGGGAGCGCGGGTACCGGATTCCGCGGGGCGGCGGATTCCGGTTCGTCACGGCGCCGAACTACCTCGGCGAGCTGACGATGTGGACCGGCTGGACGCTCGCGACCTGGTCGCTCGCCGGGGCGACCATTCTCGCGGTGTCCGCGGCGAACTTGGTGCCGCGGGCGGCGCGCAACCACCGCTGGTACCGCGAGCGGTTCCCCGACTACCCGGCGGAACGGCGTCGCTTGTTGCCGTGGATCTGGTAGAAGGTGCGGGTCAGGGCGGGCCGCGAAGGGCCGCGCGGGAGGTGAGGTGATGCTGGGTCGTTGGATGCAGGTGTTCGGGACGCTGCGGCCGTGGATGGTGGCCGCCGCGCTCGCGGCGGCCTCGTGGCCGGCGTGCAGCAAGGGCGGGTCCGCTCGGGCGGAGAAGGACGTCGGCGCGGCGCCGTGCGAGCCGAAGACGGTCTATGGGCCGCCGACCTGCCAGACCGACGAGGACTGCCGGGGGCCGGGGCGCGAGGACTGGGTGTGCGGCGGCGAGCCGCTGACGTTCGACGACGGTTGCGGGCACAGGATCGAATGGGGCCGCGTGTGCGAGGCCGGGCCGGGGTCGGGCGCCGCGCCGGGCGGCGCGGCGGGGTCGGGCGCACCGTCCTCGGGTTCGCAGCCGGCGGCGCGCACGGACTTGCCGCCGCCACTGCCCGCCCGGGACGTCGGGCCGGCGGAGGAGTGACGCGGCCGGCGAGGAGGATGGAAGGGTGCGGACCCGCGCGTGCCGGCGGGTTCGCTTGCGCCCGGCTCGCGATCCCGCGAGAATCCGGGGCCGGAGGTTGAGCATGCGACGAAGCGACGGATGGCTCGTGCTGGCGTTCCTGGCAATGGTCACGGCGACGGCGGCGGCGCAGCCGGCGGAGGAACCGGCGGCGGGCACGGTCGGGGAGCCGGCCGCGGGCGAACCGGCGGCGGGCGAAGCGGCGACAAGCGAGACGGCGGTGGATGCGTCGGTCAATCCGTTCGCGACGGTCGTTTCCGATGCGGCGGCCCCGTCTCCGGTGGAACCGGAGGTCCTGGAGCAGACCAACCCGTACGCCCGGTCGGGCGAGGGCCGGCGCGTCGTGGAGGAGGGGAGTCGACCGGCGGCGTCGGGGGAGGACGAGGGGGCGCCGGTGCCGAGCGCTCCGCCGGGGGGCGAGGAGGAGTCCGGGTCGGCACCGGCCGGGTCGGCGCCGGCGCCGGCGGAACCCGCGGCGACGCTGGACGAGGGCGAATGGCTGGAGCGGTTGGCGGAGGTGTCCGAGGAGGCGCCGCTGGTGCAGATCGCCGCCGGCCCGCTGGTACTGGCGCCGGTCGGGATGTTCCAGTTGCTGGGGGTGCCGTGGCAGGGGGAGGACGCCCGGCGGTCGGCGGGGGACCTGGTGGACGAGGCGGGGTTCCGGTTCGGTCGGGCGCGGATCGGGCTGATGGGTTGGGGGCCGTGGGATTTTCGGTTCGAGTCGTCGGCGGAGTTCACGGAGGACGGGGCGGAACTGCTGGATCTGTCGTTGACGTGGGCGCCGTTCGAGGCGCTGGCGATTTCGGCGGGTTCGGGCAAGGCGCCCTTCTCGGGGGCGATGTTGACGCCGGCGATGTTCCTGACGTTCCTCGATCGGCCGTGGGGCGTGGACGGCGAGACGGGGGATGGGTGGCGCGCCGGCATCGCGCCGGGACGGATGCTCGGCGCGTGGATCTCGGGGCGATGGAACGTCCTGCGGTGGCAGGCCGGCGTGTACAACGGCAATGCGGACTACTTCGTCGGGAACGACAACGACGGGATGCTGTACGGCGGCCGGATCGAGGTCCACCCGCTGGGCGACCTGCCGGAGGGCCAGCTGATGGCGGCGGACGGCGCGCCGCTGTTGCGGGTCGGCGCGGCGTACTACTTCAACGACGATGCGGCCGGGAACACGCACGGCGCGGAGGGGGACGTGAAGTTCCGCTGGCTGGGGTTGACGGTGGAGGGCGAGTTCCTCTGGAGCACGTTCGCGCTGGCCGCGGACCCCTCGCGGCCGCCGGACACGGCGGGCGACATCGATCGGATGGCGTACTACGTCCAGGCCGGCTACCTGCTGTACGGGGACTGGGTCGAGCTGGCGGCGCGGTTCGACTCGTTCGAGCTGAACGACGGGATCGATGATTTCAACGATCGGTGGTCGGTCGGGGCGGTGGCGACGCTGTTCCTGCTGCGCAACCGGATCAAGCTGCAGCTCGAGTACATGCACCACCAGGAGTGGGCGGACCCGCAGGTATCGAACGACCACGTGGCGTTGCAGTTGCAGGGGAGGTTCTGAGCTGTGACTCCGCGCAGCGAAGAAGGCCGTTTCCGGGAGCGTGACGGCCGGAGGCCGGGGCCGTGGTGCTGGCTGCTGGTCGCGCTCGCCGCCTGCTCGACGGGCGAGCCTCCCGAGCGGGGGCGGGCGTTCCGGATCGGCTCGCGGGTCGAGGCGATCGGGGGTCCGGCGGCGATCGCCGAGGCCGGCGACTACGTGCTGGAGAACGGGGTGATCCGCGTCGCGATCCTGCAGGAGGGCAACTCGCCCGGTCCCGGGATGTTCGGCGGTTCGCTGGTCGATCTCGACCGGGTGCGCCGGGACGGCGTGCATCGGCCCGGCGCGGGGCTGGACGCGTTCGCCGAGCTGATGCCGATGGTCAACCTGATGGTGCCGGGGTATCGCGACGACCCGCGGCGCCGGTCGCACTTCGAGACGTTGTCGGTGGAGATCGCGGCGGACGGCAGCGAGCCCGAGTGTCCGGTCGAGGGGGGGGCGCGGGGCTGCGCGGCGGTCGTGGTGCGAGGGAAGGGCGACCGGCTGGTCGAGGCGCTCGGGATGATCGAGCAGCTCCAGGTGCGGATGAACCTGTCGTTCGAAACGACGTATCTGCTCGACCCCGGCGCCGACTACGTGCGGGTGCGGACCGACGTGTTCATCGACAACCGCTGGGTCGATTCCGGGGACGTCTATGGCTTGCCGTCGGTGCGCTCATTCGTGGACGACGGGTTGGGGGTGCTCGACGTGCTGGTCGGGGACGCGTTGCGGCCGGCGGAGGAGCCGAAAGTCTGGCAGCCCGGGTTCCTGGCGGGCGACTTCCTGTTGATGGGGAAGAAGGTGAAGATCTTCGCCGCCGGCGCGGGCTACGACTTCCCGAACCAGTTCCAGCGGCTGTTCGACGAGGGGCGCGACCTGCTCGGCTCGCCGCAGGCGGTCGATTCGCTGGTCGGCGTGGGGCGCGGCGTGTCGTACGCCTACGGTTCGCTGGACGGGCCGACGATCATCCCGATCTTCACGGGCGAGTTCACGGGGGCGTTCACGCACGGGTTGCGGTGCGCGTACGAGGACGCGGCGTGCATCGCGGCGGAGGCGCGGCCGTTGCGCTACGAGCGGATCCTGACGGTCGGGCGGGGCGACGTGGCCTCGGCGCTGGCGCCGCTGTACCGGTTGCGGGGGACGCCGGTGGGGACGGTCCAGGGGTGGGTCTACGACCCGCGGACGGGGGCGCCGGTGTCGGGGGCGGAGGTGATCGTGCTGGCCGACCCGTGGGCGACGGACCCGGCGCACGAGTTCCCGGCGCGGGCCGAGCGGCTGCTCGAGCTGCTGGAAGCGGAGAGGGGGGGTCCGGGGGTGGTGACGGCGTTGGGGAGCGACCTGGCGGACGACCCGGTGCCGGACGGTTCGTTCGAGGGGCCGGTGCCGCGGGGCGCCTACTTCGCGGTGGTGCGGGCGCCGGGCCGCGGGCTGTCGGCGCCCGTGCGGTTCACGGTCAACGCCGGCGGCACGACGCGGTTGTCGCTGTTCGCCGGGCATCCGGGGCGGGTCGACTACGAGGTGTTCGACGAGACGGGGTCGTCCTCGCCGGCGAAGCTGACCTTCGTCGGGCCGATCGAGCCGGATGCGCCGTGCGGTCCGGGGGCGCCGATCCCGCACCTCACCGCGCAGAGCTCGGCGCGGCCGCTGCCGCTGGGCGGGGGCGAGATCGGCAACCGGGTCGCGGCGCTGGCGTTCACGGCGGACGGCAAGGGCAGCGTGGAGCTGGAGCCGGGGCGCTACGACCTGTGGGTCTCGCGCGGGTTCGAATACTCCGTGCACCGCCAGTGCCTGGAGGTGCCGCCGTACACTGCGGCGCGGGTGACGGCGGCGCTGCGTCGCGAGGTCGACACGACGGGCTGGGTGTCGGGCGACTTCCACATGCACGGCGTGAACTCCTACGACGCCGACACGACCTACGAGCAGCGGGTGATCTCGGCGGCGGCGGAGAACGTCGAGGCGATCGCGGTGACGGACCACGACGTGATCACGGACCCGGGCCGCGCCGCCGAGGCGCTGGGGTTGCGGCACCGGGTGTTGGCGGTGGCGGGCGAGGAGGTGACGCCGATCGAGACCGGGCACATCATCGGTTTTCCGCTGCGATACGACGAGCGGGCGCCGGAGCACGGGGCGATCGACTGGACGCGGCGGGACGCCTGCCTGGCGGACCCGGGGATGGAGGACTGCAACCACGGCGGAACGGAGGGGTACGTCCTGCCGCTGCGGCCGCAGGAGGTGTTCGACCGCTTGCGCGAGCTGGGGGCCCACGGGCCGGGGGAGACGCTGGTCTTCGCGCCGCACCCCCGCGACGGTTTCTTCGGGCTGTTCGACCAGTTCGGGCTGAACCACTTCGACCTCTCGTGGAACTCGCCGGGGCTGATCCGCGGGCAGCATCCGCTGCTGCGGCCCGAGTACTTCTCCTGGGATTTCGACGCGCTGGAGCTGTTCAACAGCAAGCGGCCGGAGATGATCCGCACGCCGACCGCGGGGGAGATCTCGAACTTCGCGCACGACCTGCAGGCGTTGCGCGCGGCGCGGGCGCCGGAGCGCGACGTGGCGGACCTCCACCGGGCGTACATGACCGACGTGTTGACGCGGACGTCGGCCGAGGAGCGGGCGTTGCGGTTCGATTTCGCGCCGCAATGTCTGACCGCCGCGCAGTGCGGGGCGGGCGAGATGTGCGACCCGCAGCAGCAGCGTTGCGTGCCGGAGGGGGCGACCTGCACGGTCGACACCGACTGCCCGCTCGGGCAGGCGTGCGAGTACGCGGTGCGGCCGTATCGGTGCACGGCCGAGTGCCGCGGCGACACCGATTGCCGGCTCGACTACCGCTGCGACACATCGGGCGAACGGGCGCGCTGCGTGCGTCGCGCCTGCGCGGTGACCGAGGATCCCGACTACCCGTGCGCGCAGAGCGGTTCGCCGGTGCGCATCGGCGTGATCGACGACTGGTTCCGGCTGCTCAACCACGGCATCGTCAAGCCCGGCCTGGGCAACTCGGACAGCCACGTGCTGAGTTCGCTGGAGACCGGTTGTCCCCGCAACTGGCTGCGCGTCGGCAGCGACGACCCGCGCGCGGTCGAGATCTCCGACGTGGTGGCGGCGGCCAAGGCCGGCCGGGTCATCGCGTCCTATGGTCCGTTCGTCGAGCTGTTCGTCGACGGGCGGCCGATCGGCGAGACCGTGCGGCTCGAGGAAGGCGAGCGGCGGGTGACGGTCGAGGTGCGGGCGCAGTGGCCGTCGTGGTTCGACGTCGACCGGATCGAGGTCTACCGCTCGGGGGAACTGCACCCGGAGATCTACGTCCCGTTGCGCAGTCCGGCGACGTTCTCGTTCGAGGACGAGCTGCCGTTGCGGGAGGACGGCACGGTGGCGGACGCCTGGTACGTGGCGGTGGCGATGGGGGTCGGGGCGGCGGCGCGGTCGTTGTCGCCGGTCTACACGCCGAACCGCCATCCGTACCTCGGGTTCAGCCAGGTCGTGGCGGTGACGTTCGCTTCGATCGACGACCCGTTGATCTCGGCGGTGTTGTCGATGCCGTTGCCGGTGCCCGAGCAGGTGGAGGTGTTGCCGTACGCGATCACGAACCCGGTGTTCGTCGATGCGGACGGCGTGGAGGGCTTCCAGGGGCCGCTGGGTCCCGCGCCGGCCACCTGGGGCGAGTAGCGCTCCGCGGGCCGGGCGGAAGGAGCCGCGTTGGAACCGTCCCCGTCGCGCCTGGAGCGCGTATCGCGGCTGCTGGTCCTGCTGCTGCTGTTCGCCGCGGCGGTGGAGCTGCTGGTGGCGCGGGGAGCGTTGTTCGTGCGGCACGAGCGGTTGCGGGCGGGGTTGCCGGCGACCGCCGACTTCTGGTGGACGGCGTCGTCGTACGTGACGACCTTCACCGGGCTGCTCGCCGCGGCCGCCGTCGCCGCGCTCGGGCTGCGGCTGGCGACGTCCCGGCTCTCGCCCGCGGGCCGCGGCCTGGCGCTCGGCTTCGCCACCACCATCGCCTCGCTCGGCGTCGCGGCGCTGTTCGTGCCGCCCGAGGTGCGGGGGATCATGACGATCCACCTCGCCGTCGTCCTCGGCGGCCTGACGCTCGGGGCGCTGGTGTTCGTCTCCGCGGCGGACGCCGAGACCAAGCTGGCGGCCGTGTTGCCGCTGGTCCTGCCGCCGCTGGGAACGGCCGCGTTCGCGTTGTGGCGCACGCCCGGACTCCGCGCGATCGCCGCCACGGTGCTGTGGGTCGCGGGCGCGGTGGTGGCGGCCGGCCTGGCCTGGCTGGCCTGGCGGCGGGCGCGGCGGGGCCCGCGGCTCCGGATGCTGGTGGCGCTGACCTACGCCCTGGGCGTCGCGGTGCTCGCGGCGGGCGCGGCGGCGCTGGAACCGCGCCGCGTGGTGGAGTTCGTGCTCTTCTCCCACGGCGTGCTGCTCGACTTCCGCGGGTCGCTCGTCGTCTTCTCCCTGGCGCTGCTCGCCGTCTCGTTCGCGGCGGCGGTGTTCGTGGCGACGCCGACCGACGAGACGACGGGCCGGCCCTCCGGCGAACTGCTCGGATTCGGTCTGCTCCTGTGCCTGCTGGCCGGCCCCACACCGCTCAACGTCACCCAGTCGCTGGTGCTGGCCGCCGGGACGATGGCGCTGGTCGATGCGGTGCTCGCCGTCGGTCCGGCCTGGGTGCACGCCTCCCAGCCGTTCCCGGCGGGTGCGTCGTCGCCGTCGGGCCCGCCGTCGTCGCTTCCGCCGCCCCCCTCGTCGACGGTTCCGCCCTCCGCGGCGCCCGCGGAGCCGCCCCCGTCGGCGTCGGGCGCCCCGCCGGCGTCGTCGTGAGCCGCGGGGAAGCCCCGCCGCGCCCGGCGCGATGATTGCGTCGCCGCGGGTCCTCGGCTACAAGCCCGGCCGATCGGCAGCGGGAGGTGCGGGATGGACGGCAAGCAGGTCTGGGCGGAGATGCTGGAGGGGAACCGGCGGTTCGTGCGGGGCGAGCGCCGGGCGTACGACTTCGCGTCGCGGCGCGCGGAGCTGTTGGCGGGGCAGAAGTGCCGGGTCACGCTGCTCACCTGTTCGGATTCGCGGGTCGTGCCCGAGTTCATCTTCGACACGAACCTGGGGGACCTGTTCGACGTCGAGACGGCGGGGAACGTGGTCGACGAGGTCGGCCTGGGGACGATCGAATACGGGGTGGAGCATCTGGGGACGCCGCTGCTGTTGATCCTGGGGCACACGCGGTGCGGGGCGGTGACGGCGTGCTGTCGCGAGGGCGGCCGGGGGCACGGAAATCTGGATTCGATCCTGGACCGCCTGGCGCCGGCCGTGGAACGGGCGCGCCGGGACATCGACCAGGCGATCCTGGAGAACCTGCGGCAGACGAAGCGCGAGATCCTGGAGAAGAGCGAGGTGGTGCGCCGGCACGTCGCCGAGGGGCGGCTGGAGGTGGTGACGGCGCTGTACCGGCTGGAAACGGGGGAGGTCGTGCCGGTGGAGTGAGTCGGGACACCTCGGCGCAGCGTTCGCGACCTTGACCGGTTTTCGCCGGATGCGATATGGAGGCCCATCCGGCCCGAGGGGAGCCGGCGTGGCGCGGTCGAGGCGGACGAGGGTTCGCGTTTCCGGGGGGAACGACAGGGAGGAGAGCATGGCGGAGGAGAGCAAGCCGGAGGTGCGGGTGCTGGGGATGGCGCCCGAGGCCGGGCGGTGGCTGTTGGTGCTGGTCGGTTTGACGATCCAGCTCTGCCTGGGCGCGATTTACGCCTATAGCGTGTTCAAGGGGCCGCTGGCCAAGTACTTCGCATCGATCGGCGACAAGCCGAGCGACACGGCGATGCTGGTGCCGTACATCGTGTTTCTGGCCGTGTTCGGGGTCTCGATGCCGCTGGCCGGCAAGCCGATGGAGAAGTACGGGCCGCGGGTGGTCGCGGCGATCGGCGGGGTGCTGGTAGGCCTCGGGTGGTTCCTGGCGTCGTTCGCCACCAGTCCGGTGTTGCTGGCGGTGTTGTACGGGGTGATCGGAGGTCTCGGCGTCGGCCTGGCCTACGGCTGTCCGATCGCGGTGTCGACGCGCTGGTTCCCGGATCGGCGGGGGCTGGCGGTCGGCCTGACCGTGCTTGGTTTCGGCTTCTCGGCGTTCCTGACCGGCAAGCTGGCCGACTGGCTGATGGCCAGCCGGGGCGGCGTGATGCCGACGTTCAAGATCCTGGGCGTGATGTTCCTGGTGATCACGGTGCTGCTGTCGTTGCTGCTCAAGTTTCCGCCCAAGGGGTGGACGCCGGCGGGTTGGACGCCGCCCGCGCCCAAGGCCGGTGCTCCGGCGGCGGAGAAGGTGGAGCTGGACCGCGGGCAGATGTTGCGCACGGGGTCGTTCTGGGGTCTGTGGGCCTGCTACACGATCGGGACGTTGGCCGGGTTGATGGCGATCGGAATCGCCAAGCCGGTCGGCACCGACCTCGGGATCGCCTCGGCCACGGCGACGACGCTGGTCGGCATCTTCGCGGTGTGCAACGGCGTCGGCCGGCCGATCTTCGGCTGGCTGACCGACAAGCTGGGCGTGCGGAACACGGCGCTCCTGTCGTACGTGCTGATCGGCGGGGCGTCGGTCTTCCTGTGGCAGGCCTGGTCGCAGACGGCGTACGTCGTCGCCTTCGTCCTGCTGTGGGCGTGTCTCGGCGGCTGGCTCGCGCTGGCGCCCGCGGCCACGGCGTCCTTCTTCGGGACCAAGGACTACGCGCGGAACTACGGCGTGATGTTCACGGCGTACGGCGCCGGCGCGATCATCGGCTCGGTGCTGGCCGGCCAGATGAAGGACATCTTCGGTTCGTACCTCAACGTCTTCCCGATCGTCGCCGGCCTCGCGGTCCTCGGGATCGTCATCGCGGTGGCGTTGGTCAAGCCGCCCCGGGCGCTCGCGGCGTCCGAGGCGAAGCCCGCCGAGTCGAAGTAGCCGGTCCGTCCGCCCGTCTCGTCGCGCACGGATCCGTGGCCGGCGCGGCGGGTCCGCGGCGCCGCGGGTGCCTGTTCCCGGGCGCGCGAGCGCACCGAAATGGTACGGGGT
>JAAZOP010000563.1 GCA_012797735.1 Myxococcales bacterium | reverse complement strand
GCGGGCGCGGAACGTTCGCCGGCCTCCTCGCGCCGGCGCCGGCCGGCGGGAGCCCAGGCGGGGAGCGTCGCGGACGGAATCTCGCGGGTCGCCCCGCGCGTGATCCCTGGGCCGCGGTCGGCGAACATCCGCTCCAGCCGCTCCCGGGCCGCCGCCTGCGACTCCGCCCGCCGCTCGAAGAAGGCTCGCTGCGCGTCGTCGTGCTCCTCCTCCTCGTGCGCGCGTTCCAGCCGCACGCGGTCGAGCAACCGGTCGAAGCCGACGTGGTCGTTGTCGGGCGTCCACGCGGCGGCGAGGTACAGCGGGGCGAGGCGTTCGAAATCCTCAACGGCGCGGCGCAACAGTCCCGAGCCCGCGGCGGCCGCTTCCGGCTTCGGCCAGGTCCGTCCGACGTCGAACCACGCCGTGCCGCCTTCGGGGAAGGCCGCCAGAAACGCCTCGAGGGTGGCGGGGGTGACGGTGGGCGCCGCCACGGGCGGTCCGCCCGGGAGGGCGAACGCGAACGATTCGGGCAGGGCGCGGAGCGCCTCGAGCAGCCGGTCGCGGGCCGGGGGGTCGGCGAGCAGGGCGCGGAGGTTGGCGGCATCGACGAGCGCCTGGGCGGAGATGCGCAGGGCGACGGCGAAGCCGTCGGGGGTGACGGTGGCGGCCAGGACGGCATGGCGCCACCACGGCGGCGGGTCGGCCAGCAGGTCGGACACGCCCCGGCTGCCTTCGATCACCTCCGCGACGCTGGCCCGCTGTTCCGGTCCACGCCAGAAGAAGCTCCACTGGGACTCCACGCGCTTGCCGTTGCGCAGCGTCGGCGCATGGTCGCTCGCGGCGGGCTCGAGGCCCGGGCAGGCGGCCTGGACCGCTTCCGCGGCGGCGTGGGTGATCTCCAGCAGCTTCTCCTTCACGGCCAGACGCTGCCGGTTGAACATGTTGCTCGTCGCCCGTTCGGGAACGTACGAATCGAAATCGTCCAGCGCGAAGCCCGGGAACATCGGGGGGAGTCTACGGACGGGCGCCGTCCGGGTCAATCGTCGCCCGCCGCGGTCCGGCGCGGTCCGACCGTGCCGCCGGTCCCGGCGCGCGGTCGAGCCTCTTCCGGTCGGTGCGGCATTCGTACTATCGTGTCGGCTGGCAGGTGCGCGGCGGTGGCGCGCGCCGAGGAGCGGTCGGCGATGGGACGTGCCGGGATGGTTTCGTGGGCGGTCGGCGGTTTCGTGGCGGCGGTGGCGGTGCCCGCGCCGGCGGCGGCGCAGGGACCCGTCGCGTCTGCTGCCGGGGCACCGGCGGCGGTGGACGCCGCGGGGGTCGCGGTGCGCGACCTCTCCGCGGCCTCCTCTCCCGTCGAGGGCACCCTCGGCCCCGGCGATCGCACGATTGCGTCCGGCGAGTACTTCGACGCGCTGCCGTTCACGGCCCGTCGAGGGCAGCATCTGGTGGTGCGGCTGGTCTCGACCGACTTCGACGCGTATCTGATCGTCCGGACGCCTTCCGGCCGCCAGTTCGACGACGATGACGGAGGCAAGGGGACGCACGCGCGGCTCGACCTGGAACTGACCGAGGACGGCGTGCACCAGGTCGTGTTGACCACCAAGCGTCCCGGGGAGTCGGGCGCGTACCGGCTGTACGTGCGGAGCGACGGGGGACGGCTGGGGCCGATCACGGGCGCCGGTCCGAGGCTGATGCCCGCGCCCGGGGTCCGCTCGCTCGTCGGCGGCGGCGGGGGGGCGACGGTGCAGGCCGGCATTCACCCCGTCCGCCAGGGCCGGATATCGATTCAGCCGGGGGCGGGGGTTGTGATGGTGCAGCCCGGGTCGGAACCGCCGCCGGCGACGTCGTCGCCGGCGACCGGTCCCGAAGAACGGCCGTCCGGACAGCCGATCGGCAACGGCGAGACCGTCACCGGGTCGCTCGGACCCGGCGACCGATCGCTGGGCGGCGGGCAGTGGGCCGACTGGTACGTGTTCGACGTGGAGCAGGGCCAGGCGGTGACGGTCGACCTGGCCTCCCGGCAGGTGGACACCTTCCTGGCGGTGGTTCCGCCGTCTGGAGACCCGCTGGTCAACGACGACCGGACCCGCGGCAACACCGACTCGTTCCTCTCGTTCGTGGCTCCGGTCGGCGGTTCCTATCTCGTGGCCGCGTCGTCCTACCAGCGCGGCGAGCGGGGCGACTACCGCCTGCGCGTCGTGATCGGCGGTGCCGGGGCGTCCGAACCGGCGCCGGGGCCTCTCGTCCCGGGCCGGCCGCTCGAGGGTGCGCTGGCCGACGGCGACGATCAGCTGGCCTCCGGCGAGTTCATCGATTGGTTCCCGCTGGCGCTGGAGGCCGGGCGCTCCGTGACGATCGATCTCGCCTCCACGGAGTTCGACCCGTACCTGGTGCTCGTCACGCCCCGGGGCGAACGCATCGAGAACGACGACGCGGAGGACGGCAGCGGCACGCGCAACGCCCGGATCCGCCGCCGGCTCGACGAGGCGGGCGCGTACCAGGTCGGCGTGACGTCGTACCAGGCCGGCGAGCGCGGGCGCTACGAGTTGCGGGTGACGATGGGGGAGGCGGCGGAGCCGCCGGCGACGACGCCGCAGGAGGCCGTCGCGCTGACGGCGGGACGGAGCACGAGCGGCCGCTTGGCCGCCGGCGACGCCACGCTGGCCAGCGGCGAGTACTTCGACGCCTACACTTTCGAGGGGCGGGCGGGGCAGGTGGCCCGCGTCGACATGATGTCCACGGCCGTGGATCCGTACCTCATCGTCCGGTTTCCGGACGGGCGGCAGATGGAGAACGACGACGTCGGGCCGAACGACCGCAACGCGAGCGTGGTGCTGCGGCTGCCGGCGGACGGGACGTACCACGTGCTGGCGACCACGTACCGTCCGGCCGAGACCGGGACCTACGACGTGGCGCTGTCGCTGGACGCCGAGATGCCCGCGCCGGGTCCGGGACCTTCGCTGACGGGCGTGCCCGACCAGGATCGCGAGTTCTTCGGAGTGTTCGTCGGTATTTCGGACTACCCCGGGAGCGTCAACGATCTCCCGCTCTGCCGCGAGGACGCGGAAAAACTCGCGCAGACGTTCAAGGGGATCGGGCTGATGGACGACGCGCACATCGATCTGATCACCGACGGTCGCGCCACCGTGCGGAACGTGCGCAATGCGATCCAGCGCATGGCGCGCCGGGTCGGGAGCGACGACGTGTTCGTGTTCTTCTACTCCGGCCACGGCGGCCAGGGTTCCTCCGACCCCCAGCGACACCCCGACGAGGTCGATGGCCGGCAGGAGACGATCGTGCTCGTCGACGGCGAGTACACCGACGACGAGATGAGACAGGACCTCGATGCCATCCATGCGGGCCTCGCCGTCGTCGCTCTCGATTCCTGCTTCGCCGGCGGTTTCGCCCGCGACGTCGTTTCCCAACCGGGCCGCGTCGGGTTCTTCTCCTCCGAGGAGGACCTGACCTCGAACGTGGCCGGCGAGTTCCAGGCGGGCGGCTACCTGTCGCACTTCTTCCAGAAGGCGGTCGAGGGGTACGCGGACCTCGATGGCGACGGCCTCGTGCGGATCGGCGAACTGTCCCACTACCTCCAGACGCAGTACGCCGAGCACGTCCGCAACGCGTCTTCGGAGTCGGCGGAGGGGGCCGCGGGGTATCAGCACCTGGTGGTCGATCGGGGGGCGGTCCGGGTCGATACGCTGTTCTTCCGTGCCGGCCGCGCGCTGGGCGGCAGTGCCCCGCCCCGACCGATCGACCTCGACTTCTGACTCGGGGGTTCCCGGGGGGGGGACGGAGCCCGGAACCGTGACGAACGAGAAGCGGTCCACGAAGGAGCGGTCGGGGGCGAAGGCGACCGGCCGGGCGGGACGTCGCCCGGCCGGCACGAGGGCGGCGGCTTCGCGGTCGAGGCGTCCCAGGGCGCCGGAACGCGCCGACGCTGCGACGCCGGACGCG
>JAAZOP010000045.1 GCA_012797735.1 Myxococcales bacterium | reverse complement strand
TGGGGGGAGGGCGGGGTGGGGGGAGGGGGTGGGGGCGAGGGCGAGGGCGGGGGCGCGGGCGGGCGCGGGGGCGATCACGACCACGATCACGACCACGATCACGTCCACGACCACGTCCACGACCACGATCACGATCACGCTCACGCTCACGAGCGCGGGGGCGGGGGCGGGGGCGGGAGCGATGATGGGGTCAGTCGGTGCGGAGCTTTTGGGGAGGGGAGTCGTGGCTCTTGGCGGGGGGTTTGCGGGAGGGGAGGGGGGATTCGAGGCGAGCGGCGGCGGCGGCGAGGGACTCGGCGGCGGCGGCGAGGGAGCGGCGCAGTTCGTGGGCGGGGGCGAGGCCGTGGACTTCGCGTTCCTGGCGGGCCTCGCCGAGGGCGCCTTCGATGCCGCGTTCGCGGAGGACCTTGCGGGCGCCATCGATGGTGAAGCGTTTTTCGTGGAGGAGGTGGCGGACGAGGGCGAGGACTTCGAGGTCGCGGCGGGAGTAGACGCGCTGGCCGGAGCGGGACTTGGCGGGGCGGATCGAGCGGAACTCGGTTTCCCAGTAGCGGATGACGTGGGGTTTGACGCCGAGGAGGTCGGCGGCCTCGCCGATGCGGAAGAACAGTTTGTCCGGCAGGACGAGGGGTCGCATCGGGGGCATTTCCCGGGCTACTTGCGGCCCGGGTTGAGCCGAGCGCGGAGGACCTGGGAGGGTTTGAAGGTGAGGACGTTGCGTTCGGCGATGACGATCGGGGCGCCGGTCTGGGGGTTGCGTCCGGTGCGGCGGGCCTTGTGCCGGACGGTGAAGTTGCCGAAGCCGGAGACCTTGACCTGTTCGCCCTTGGCGAGGGTGGCCTTCATGATATCGAACACGGCCTCGACGGCGTCGGCAGCTTCCTTCTTGGAGAATCCGCCGACCTTTCCGTAGACGCCGTCCACCAGGTCCGCCTTGGTCATGGTGTTCCTCCTTCCGGTCCGGGGCATCGAGGGCCCCCCGGGCATCATCTGCGAATGGTTACCGCAAACCGGGCTGCAAGTCCATCCACCACCTGGCGGTGGGCCAGTTCGACCTCGTGGTCGGTCAGGGTGCGGTCGGGGTGGCGGTAGGAGAAGGTGAAGGCCAAGCTCTTCTTGCCCTGGGGGATCGGTTCGCCGCGGTAGACGTCGAAGACGGCGACGTGTTCGAGGAAGTCGGGGCCGAGTTCGCGGGCGGCGGCGACGACGGCGCCCGCGGTGACGGTCTCGTCGAAGACGGCGGCGAGGTCGCGGCGGACGGCGGGGAAGCGGGGCAGTTCGCGGGCCTGGGCGGGGGTGGCGTTGAAGCGTTCGGGGCGGAGGTCGATTTCGAGGACGAGGGCGCCGCGGGGGACGTCGAGGGTATCGGCGAGGCGGGGGTGGAGTTCGCCGGCGAAGCCGGCGGGGCGGCCATCGATCTCGACGATGCAGGCGGCGCGGGGGTGGCACCAGGGGAGGCGTTCGGGGTCGGGGCGGAGGTCGTATGGTTGGTGGAGGATTCCGCGGGCGGCGGCGGCGACGACGGCGGCGGCGTCGTAGAGGTCGTAGGTCGGGGCGTTGCCGGCGAGCCATTCGAGGCGTTGGCCGGCGAGGGTGGCGGCGAGGCGCCAGACCTCGTCGGGGGGTTGTGCCGGATCGTCGGGCCGGCGGTGGAAGGTCTTGCCGATTTCGAAGAGGGCGGCGCCGGGGGCGCGGTGGGCGAAGGCGGTGCGGAGGTCGCGGAGGAGGGCGGGGAGGAGGGTGGTGCGGAGGAAGGGGCGGCCGGCGTCGATCGGGTTGCGGAGCCGGACGCATTCCTCGGGTCGGGCGCCGAAGGCGGCGAGGGTCGCCTGATCTTCGAAGACGAGGTTGACGGTTTCGGTGAGGCCGCGGGCGACGAGGAGGGAGCGGAGGGGGGCGAGGCGTTCCCAGTTGCCGGGGGTGCGTGGTGCGGCGGCGAGGACGGGGGGCGTGGAGGGGAGTTCGGCGTAGCCGACGACGCGGGCGACTTCCTCGATGAGGTCGATCTCGCGGGTGAGGTCGGGGCGCCAGGTGGGGGGGAGGACTTCGGCGGCGTCGTCGGGGGTGAAGCGGACGCGGCAGCCGAGGCGTTCGAGGGTGCCGGCGATCTGGTCCCGGGCGTAGGGGCGGCCGGCGATGCGGGCGAGGCGCGCGGGGCGGAGGCGGAGGGGGTGGGGGTCGGGGCCCGGGCCGCCGGCGTCGAGGGGGTCGCCGCAGACGCGGCCGCGGCCGAGGTCGGCCATGAGGCCGGCGGCGTAGGCGAGGGCGTGGGGGATGCCGCCGCGGTCGGTGCCTCGTTCGAAGCGGAAGGAGGATTCGGAGGCGAGGCCGAGGCGGCGGGAGGTGCGGCGGATGGAGGGGGGGTCGAAGCAGGCGCATTCGATCAGGACGTCGGTGGTGGTTTCGCGGATCTCGCTGTCGAGGCCGCCCATGATGCCGGCGACGGCGACGGGGCGTTCGGCGTCGCAGATCAGGAGGTCGTCGCCGGTGAAGGTGCGTTCGACGCCGTCGAGGGTCCACATGGTCTCGCCGGGGCGGGCGCGGCGGACGACGACGGCGGGGCCGCGGAGGCGGAGGAGGTCGAAGGCGTGGAGGGGTTGGGCGAAGAGGAGGAGGACGAGGTTGGTGACATCGACGAGGTTGGAGACGGGGCGGACGCCGAGGGTATGGAGGCGGTAGCGGAGGTTCCAGGGGGAGGGGGCGACGTGGAGGCCGCGGACGACCTGGGCGCCGTAGCGGGGGCAGCCGGCGGGGTCATCGACGCGGACGGGGAGATCGATCTCGCGCGGGGCGCGGGTGAAGGCGGGGGGCATGGGGAGCCGGACGGGGCGCTGGAGGAGGGCGCCGAGTTCGCGGGCGATGCCGACGTGTCCGAGGGCGTCGGGGCGGTTGGGGGAGACGGCGACGTCGAGGAGGGTATCGTCGAGGTCGAGGGCGTCGTGGAGGCCGGCGCCGGGGCGGGTGGAGTCGGGGAGGAGGAGGAGGCCGGCGTTGTCGGTGCCGATGTCGAGGTCGGCTTCGGAGCAGAGGACGCCGAGGGATTCGACGCCGCCGAGTTTGCGGGCCTCGACGGTGGTCGGTCCGATGCGGGCGCCGGGGGGGGCGAAGGCGACGCGGCCGCCCTTGGGCGGGATATTGGGGGCGCCGCAGACGACGGTGTACCGGGCGGCGCCGTCGCCGACGGTGACGACGCGCATTTCGGGGCGGTTGGGGTGGGGTTCGTCAGCGAGGATTTCGGCGGCGACGACGCCGGCGAGGTGTTGGCCGGCGCGGGTGAGCGTTTCGACTTCGAGGCCGGCGAGGGTGAGGCGTTCGGCGAGGGCCTCGGGGTTTTCGGGGAGGTCGATCAGTTCGCGCAGCCAGCGAAGGGAGACGCGCATGGGTCACCTTCAGAACTGCGACAGGAATCGCAGGTCGTTGTCGAAGAAGAGGCGG
Source organism: Myxococcales bacterium (assembly GCA_012797735.1). GTDB lineage: Bacteria > Myxococcota_A > Polyangia > DRWM01 > JAAZOP01 > JAAZOP01. Next base: position 534 of record JAAZOP010000045.1, on the reverse strand, counting down.
ATGTCGCGGATGCCGTGGCGGAGCATGGCGAGTCGTTCGACGCCCATGCCGAAGGCGAAGCCCTGCCAGCGTTCGGGGTCGTAGCCGACGTGGCGGAAGACCTCGGGGTCGACCATGCCGCAGCCGAGGACCTCGAGCCAGCCGGAGTTCTTGCAGACGCGGCAGCCGGCGCCGCGGCAGGCGACGCAGCGGCAATCGAACTCGCCGGAGGGTTCGGTGAAGGGGAAGAAGGAGGCGCGGAAGCGGACGTCGAGGTCGGAGCCGAAGAACTGGCGGACGAAGAGGGTGAGGCAGCCCTTGAGGTCGGCGAGGGTGGTGTGGTCATCGACGAGGAGGCCTTCGACGTGGTGGAAGCGGGGGGAGTGGGTGGCGTCGTCGTCGTGGCGGTAGACGGCGCCGGGGCAGACGATGCGGACGGGGGGTTTCTGGGCGAGCATGGTGCGGATCTGGACGGGGGAGGTATGGGTGCGCAGGAGGAGGTTGCCGGGTCCTTCGACGAACAGGGTGTCCTGCATGTCGCGGGCCGGGTGATCG
>JAAZOP010000562.1 GCA_012797735.1 Myxococcales bacterium | reverse complement strand
TCCGGCTCGGCGGCCTCGCCCCGCGGCGCACGACCGCCGCGTCTCTTCGCCGGCCCGGGAAGATTTCGGGACATCAAGGCGCCGCCCGCTCGAGTCACGAAGGCGGCCGTCTAGGCGGTCGCGCCGGCCGGGCCGCCGTCCGGCCGCGAGGTCTCGCCGAGGCGCAACAGGTCGCAGATCGTCTCGAAGACCTTGGTCAGGCGCAACGGCTTGTCGAGGAAGATGTCGGCGCCGAGCGCCAGGGCGCGGCGGCCGGCGTCGGGGCCGCCCGCGGAGAAGGCCAGGATCGGCAGCTTGCCCTTCGGGTACTGCTGCCGCGTCCGCCGGATCAGCTCGAAACCGTCCAGCACGGGCAGGTACAGGTCGCAGACCAGCAGGTCGACCGGCTCCTTGCCCATCAGCTCCAAACCGTCGAAACCGTTGGCCGCCTCGCGGAAGATCAGCGTCACCGAGTCGGACATGCGCTTGCGGGCCAGCGAGTCGAGCCCGTCGCGGAGGAGTTTCTGGATGAACTGGTTGTCCTCCACGACCAGGATGCGGATCCGCCGCGCCAGCGTCGTCGACTCGCCGCGCTCGATCGCCCGCACCAATTCCGCCAGCTGCCGCTCGCTGTCCGGGTTCTCGTCGAACAGGAAGCGCACGCCGATGCCGCGGTCCTGCTCCTTGCGCACCCAGGCCACCTCGCCCCGCAGCTGGATCGGCCGCAGGAGGCCGGGGAACGACAGGGTCAGCCGCAGCCGGTCCCCGACGTGCCATTCCCGCTCCGAGTACACGAACGTCCCGCCCTTGGAGATGTTCTCCGTGTAGTCGTGCAGGAAGTCCTCGTAGCCCGGGTACTCCACCTTCAGCATCACCTCGCTGCGGGGATGTTGCCGGGCATCGCCGTTCTTGTCGCTCATCACCGCTCCCTCGACCGCCCTCTTGCTCCGACGCCTGGAACTGGGCGAAGGTTACCACAAGATGAGCGGCCGTGACCATTCCCAGGCGGCGCCGGCGGGATCGAGCCTTCCGGGCGGGCCTTCGACGCCCGCCGCGCGCCTCGAGGAGCGGCCGTCCGGTGCCTCCGCCGAGCCGCCGCCGGCCGGCGGCGAGGAGCCCCGCCGCGGCCCGTCGCTCGCCGTCCGGATCCTCGCCGCCTTCCTCGCCCTCGCCGTCGCCTTCGGCGGCATCGTCGGCTGGGGCCTGCACCGCAGCCGCCGGGCCCTCGAGGGCGTCCGGCTGCTGGACGAGGGCTACCTGCGGCTGGCGTTGTCGACGGCGGAACTGCGGGCCACCCAGGCGATCCTGCTCACCCTGCTCGAACGGATCCTCGACGAGCCGGACCCGGCGGCGACGCGGTCGTGGGTCGAGACGGTGCGGCGGTTGCGGCCCGAGCGGGTGGCGCGGCTGGGGGAGATCGTGGCGCGGATCCGGGCGCTCGCGCCCGACGAGGCGGCGCGCGCGGCGGCCGACGGCCTGGCCCAGGACTTGGCCCGGCTCGGCGAGGACGCCCGCGCCGGCGACGCCGCCCTCGACCGCTTCTTCGGCGACCTCGACGCCGGCCGCCAGGAGCAGGCCCGCGCCACGCTCGAGGCCGCGCTCCAGCGCGAGCGAGCCGTCGACCGCGGCCTGCGCGCCGCCGGCCGCGAGGCCGATCGCCAGGTGGCCGACCTGTCGGCCGCCCTGCAGCGCGACGAATCGCGCACCTTCTGGATGCTGCTGGGCTTGGCGCTCGTCGCCGCGGGCATCGCGATCGGCATCCTCGTCTTCGTCCACTCGATCCTCGCCCCGTTGCGCGCCCTGGAGCGCGCGGTGCAGGCCGTGGCGCGCGGCGACCTGAGCGGCCGGATCGATGTCCGGCGCGGCGACGAGATCGGCCGCCTGGCCGCCCAGTTCGACCGGATGACGGCGGCGATCCGCGACCGCGACGAGCGGCTGCGGGCGCTGCAGCAGAGCGAGAAGCTCGCCGCGCTCGGAAGGATGGCCGCGCACGTCACGCACGAGGTGCGCAATCCGCTGTCGGCGATCGGGCTCAACACCGAGCTGCTGCAGGAGGAGCTGGAGCGCGCCGGCGCGCCGGAAGCGACCCGCGGCATGGTCCAGGCCATCGCGCGCGAGGTCGAACGACTCACCCGCGTGACGCAGTCGTACCTGTCGCTGGCCCGCACCCCGCGGCTGGAGACCGCGCCCACCGACGTCGGCCGGCTGGCGCGCGAGACCGTGGAGTTCCACCAGCCGGAGGCCGAGGCGTCGGGAGCGACGCTGGAGTGCGAGGTGCAGGGGGAACCGCCGGCGGTGCCGGCCGACGCGGGGCGGCTGCGACAGGTGCTGGCGAACCTGCTGCGCAACGCCCTGGAGGCCGTGGAAGACCGGCCGGAGCGGCGCGTGCGGGTGGTCGTGCGACCCCTGCGGGACGGGGTCGAACTGGCGGTTTCGGACACCGGTCCCGGTCTGTCGGACGAGGCGCGGGCGCGGCTGTTCGAGCCGTTCTTCACGACGAAGCGGCAGGGGACGGGGATCGGCCTGGCGGCCAGCCAGCAGATCGCCGCGGCGCACCGCGGCACGCTCGCCTGCGACCCGGCCCCGGGCCCCGGCGCCACCTTCCGGCTCTGGCTCCCCGCCTTGCCAACCTCGAGTGCGTCGGGTAAGGATGGCGACGCGTCCGCGGAAGGCCGGACGCCCAGCGGGGTGTAGCTCAGCCTGGTAGAGCACGGGTTTTGGGAGCCC
>JAAZOP010000561.1 GCA_012797735.1 Myxococcales bacterium | reverse complement strand
TGGCGGCGACGGAGGGCGACCCGCGGGAGGAACTGACGAACCGCACCTACGACGTGCTGCTCGACGGCACTATCGTCTACCGCGCGACCACCGCGGGCGTCGTTGTCGAGGACGTGTCGCAACCGGAGACGCCCCGCCGCCTGGCGGTCGCCGCCCTGCCGGGCTCGGTCAACCGTCTGGCGCTGCTGGGCGACGTACCGCGACCCGCGACGACCGCGTGTCCCGCGCCGGCCGATGGCGGCGCCGCCGCCTGTTCCGGCGGCCCGCCGCGACGGGTGCTGGCGGCCGCCGCCGGGCCGCTGGGAGTGGTGCTGTTCGACGTGCGGGATCCGGCGCAGCCGGTCGAACTGTCGCGGTTCGACACGCCGGGGGCCGCGATGGGCCTCGCCGCATCGTACCCCAACCTGTACGTCGCCGACGGCACGAACGGCGTGGTGGTGCTCGACGTGCGCGACCCCGAGCGGCCTTCGATGTTGGCCGGGACGGACGGCCTGCTGCCCGACTTCTCGGCCGGCGTCGGCCGGCCCGGCGCGGGCCGTCCAGGGGCGCCGGCCGGCGGGTCGGTTCCGGCGGACGCGGAGGCGACGGCGTCCGAGACCGTCGCTCCGCCGTACGTCCGCGACGTGCTGCTCGACGGCGACCGGCTGTTCGCCGCCTCCGGACCGGCCGGACTGATCGTCTACGAGGTGCAAAACCCGCTGCGCGTCGCCGGCGCTCTGGCCCTCCTCCCCCGCGTGCTCGTCGACACCCCGGGGGACGCCCGCGCGGTCGCCGTGGACGGCACGACGGCCTACGTCGCCGACGGCCCGGAAGGCCTCCAGATCATCGACACGAACCTCGCCGGTTCTGACCCGGAGCCGGGGATCATCGCGACCTGGGCGACGCGGGACGTCTGCCGCGACGTGAAGGTCGCCGTGGGCCGCGACCGCGCGCTGTTCCCGCCCACGGCCTATCTCGCCGTCGGCGATCGCGGTCTCGAGGTGCTGGGCATCGCGGACGCGCGGGCGCCGGAGGTGCGCGGGCGGCACGAGGCGCCGCGTCCCGTCAACCGCGTCACGCTCGGCCCGAACGGCCTGGTGCTGCTGGCGAACGACGCCGCCGGGCTCCTGGTGCTCGACGCCGCCGACACGGCCGCGATCCGCGTCGTGTTCCCGCGATCGTAGGACCCAGGGTGCGCCCTCGCCGTCGCCGGCGGGACGATGGCCGCACCCTGCGCCGCCTTTGCGCGGCGGGGCCCGCGGGAGCTACGCCAGCCGGCGGAGGGCGGCGGCGATCGCCTGCCCGAGGCGTTCGGCGTCGAGCGGCTTGGCGAGCACTTCGGCGCCGAGGTCGGTGGGCGGCAGGAACCCGCGGGCGGCGTGGCCGGTCATCATCACGGCCGGCAGGCCGGGCCGAATCTCGCGCATGCGGCGCAACGCGACGACGCCGCCCATGCCGGGCATCACGATATCGACGAGGGCGAGGGCGATCCGGTCGACGTGTCGTTCGAGCAGGTCGAGGGCGGCCGGGCCGGAGTCGGCCACGACGACGCGGTACCCGAGCGAGGTCACGACCCGCTCGATCTGGCGCAACACCTCGGTGTCGTCGTCGACGACCAGCACGAGCTGTCCCTCGCCGGGGGTCGCGGGGACGGAGGCACGGGAAGGGCGCGCCGGGAGGGAGGCATCGGACGCGGCGGGCAGGAACACGGTGAACGTGGAGCCGCGGCCGGGTTCCGAGCGGACGGCGACGTGTCCGCCATGGGCACGCACGGCCGCGTAGACGGAGGCGAGACCGAGACCGGCGCCGCTGCCGGCCGGCTTGGTGGTGAAGAACGGCTCGAAGAGGCGGTCGAGAGTTTCGCGCGCCATGCCGACGCCGGTGTCACGGACGACGACCCGCACGTGGGGGCCGGCGCGGGCTTCGGGGCGCGCGGCGACGTAGGCCTCGTCGAGGACCAGGCGGTCGGCTTCCAGGAAGAGCCGGCCGCCCTTGGGCATCGCCTCGAGGGCGTTGGTCGCCAGGGCCAACAGGGCGGCCGCCAGCCGCTCGGGGTCGCCTTCGACGGGCGGCAGTCCGTCGGCGATCTGGACGTGGACCTCCACGCCCGGGGGCCTCGCCTGCCGCACTTCGTCGCCGAGTTGGGAGAGGAGGGCGGCGAGGTCGACGGGCCGGCGCTGGGCCGGTTCGGACGCGCCGAACTCGGCGAGGCCGCGGGCGAGGTCCGCGGCGCGGAGAGCGGCCTTCTGCGCGACGCCGATCTCCTTGTGCAGCGCGGACTGCGGGTCGAGCTCGAGGCTCATCACGTCGAGCGTTCCGACGACGACGGTGAGGAAGTTGTTGAACTTGTGGGCGATGCCGCCGGCGAGGTGGCCGATCGCGTCGAGTTGCCGGGTGCGGACGAGCTGTTCCTGGGCCTGGTGGAGCCGCTCGAGCGCAGCCTCGGCCTCGCGGTTCTTCTCCACCAGCGCCTCGTGCAACGCGCGGAACTCGGCCTCGGCCCGGGCCCGGTCGGAGACATCGACGGCGATGGCGAGCATGGCGGGGCGGCCGGCGAAACGGGTCGGTCCGAGGTGCATCTCGACCGGGAACTGGCGACCGGTCCGGGTGCGGTGACGCTGTTGGAGCCTGGGGTCCGCGGCGCCGAACACCACGGTAGGGCTCCGATCATCGACCGCGGGGCTCGGCACCTCGAGATCGGCCATGGTCCGCTGGCGGATCTCCTCGCGCGAATACTCGTAGCGACGCAGAGCCGTCTCGTTGGCGTCGAGGATCCGGCCGTCGTCGCGGTCGAAGACGATCGCGGCCTGCGGGAGGGCGTCGAACAGGGCGGCGTATCGGCGTTCGGACTCGAGCGCGGCGGCGAGGGCGAGCTTCTCCTCGGTGACGTCGCGCCAGAGGCAGATGGCCCGCGTCTCGCGCGCGGAGCCGGCCCCGCACGGCCACAGTCGCGCCTGGAGCCATCGCCAGGCCGGCCCGGCCTCCGGTTCGGCGCCGCCCGGCGTCGCGCGGAACTCGAGCTCGCGGGCCGCGCCGGAGGGGAGATCGGCGGCCCCGGCGACGAACGCGCGGGCGGCGGTGCGGTCGTCGGGGTGGACGAGCCGTTCGATCCAGGCGTCGGGCCACAGCTCGAGCAGGCGCTCCGGCGGGATGCCGGCGACGCGTTCCAGGGTGGGCGAGACGTACTCGAGCGTGCGGCCGCGGTCGCGCAGGACGAGGACGGCGTCCGGCAGACCGAGGACCACCTCGGCGAGCGAAGGCGCGGCGTCGGGCTTCCGGGCCGGCGGTCTTCGTTTCACGGACGGCTCGGATGGTACTCCGGTCGGGGGTCGGACGCCAGGGCGGGCTACGGCAGGCGGACGATGCCGGCGTCCTGCAGCGCCTTCACCTGGGCGCGGGCGCGGCGGATGACCTGTTCGGCCTCCTGGAAGAGCTGGTCGCGCCCGACCTTGCGCTGCGCGATCCCCTGCTCGATCGCCTTCAGGCCGACGGCGACGGCTTCCCGGGGATAGACGGTCCATTCGTCCATCGTGGGCAGGAGATAGTCCTCGTTCATCCCCTTGTCCTCGGCGGTGCGGGCGAGCTCCTCGGCGGCGGCGATGCACATCTCGTCGGTGATCGTGGTGGCCATCACGTCGAGGGTGCCGCGGAAGATGCCGGGGAACCCGAGGGAGTTGTTGACCTGGTTGGCGAAGTCGGAGCGGCCGGTGGCGACGATGCGGGCGCCGGCCTCCTTGGCGTCCCACGGCCAGATTTCGGGCACCGGGTTGGCGCAGGCGAAGACGATCGCGTCCTTCGCCATCTTCCTGACCCACTCGGGCTTGATCTTGTCCGGGCCGGGGGTGGAGACGGCGACGACCACGTCGGTGCCCTCCATCGACTCGGCGATCGACCCCTGGCGCTGCTCGCCGTTGGTGATCGTGGTCAGGTACCACTTGATCGGCTCCTCGCGCTGCACCTCGGTGCGGCCCTTGTGGAGGATGCCCTTGGAATCGACGAGCATGATCTTCTGGGGGTCGGCCCCGGCGGCGATCAGCATCCTGCAGATCGCGACGTTGGCGGCCCCGGCGCCGATCAGGGCGATGCGGACCTTGTCGCGCTGCTTGCCGACGATCTTGAGGGCGTTGATCCAGCCGGCGACGGTGACGGCGGCGGTGCCCTGCTGGTCGTCGTGCCAGACGGGAATCCGGCACTCGCGGCGCAACGTGTCGAGCACCTCGAAGCACTTCGGCTTCTCGATGTCCTCGAGGTTGATGCCGTTGAACGAAGGCTGGAGCCACTTGACGAACTGGATGATCTCCCGCGCTTCGTGGGCGTCGGTGCAGATCGGCACGGCGTCGACGCCGCCGAGGTACTTGAACAGCAGGGCCTTCCCTTCCATCACCGGAAGGCCGGCCTCGGGGCCGATGTTCCCGAGGCCCAGGACGCGGGTGCCGTCGCTGACGACGGCGACGGCGTTGCGCTTGTTCGTCGCGGCGAACACCTTCTCCGGGTGCGCGTGGATGTCCTTGCAGGTGGCGGCGACGCCCGGGGTGTACCAGATGGCGAAGTCGTCGAAGTTGCGGATGCAGCACTTCTGCACGACCTCCCACACGCCGTTGTAGAACTCGTGCAGCCGCAGCGAGTCCTTCGACGGCTGTTCCGCCTTCGCCAGCAGCTCTTCCTTGGTCCACTTGCGTCCCTCGGGCATATCACACCTCCCGTCCCGCACAGCCGGAACCGGCGCTCCCGACCCGCGGGCCGATCCGCCGCGCCGGGCACGACGATCGCCGGAGCCGCCGGCGCCGCTCGCCGGACCTACTTCCCCGCCGCCTTGCGCGCCTCGGCGGCCGCCTTGCGCTTGCGCACGACGCGGGCCTTGTGCCGCCGCTGCGCCTCGCGCCGCTTCATCTTCAACGAATGCCGTCGGTCGTGCTTGCCCATCGCGTTCATCCTCCCCGGACCCTCCCCGGGATCCGGCGAACAGGCTATTGCCACAGCGCAAGGCAAGAGGGAAGAGGAAACGGGAGATGCAACCCCGGCGCGCCCGGGCGG
>JAAZOP010000560.1 GCA_012797735.1 Myxococcales bacterium | reverse complement strand
GCCGGCCGCGCGCGCCAGCGCCGCCACCTCGCGCCCCATCCGCCCCGCCGCGCCGCCCAGCACCAGCGGCAGCCCCGGCCCCGTCATGCGACACCCCCCGCCGGGAGCAGCCCGAGTCCGCCGAGCACCGCGCGGAGCCGGTCCCGCGTCGCGGCGGAGGGCCAGGCGAGCGGCGAACGGATCCCCTCGCGGGCGCGGCCGAGCATCGCGAGGGCCGCCTTGACCGGCCCCGGGTTCGTCTCGACGAACAGCGCCTTGCACAGCGGCGCCAGCCGCCGCGCCCACACCAGCGCCTCGGCCGGCCGCCCGCCTTCCCACGCCGCCTGCAACGCCACCATCTCGCGCGGCGCCACGTTGGAGGCCACCGAGATCACCCCGTGCCCGCCGCAGGCCAGCAACGCGAGGAACGTCCCGTCGTCGCCCGACAACAGCGCCTGCCCGTCCCGCAGCAACGCCCCCACCTCGAGCGCCCGCTCCATGTTGCCGGTCGCCTCCTTGATCCCGGCGAACCGCGGGTGGCCGACGAGCTGCGCCAGGGTGGCCGGCAGGAGGTCGCTCCCCGTCCGCCCCGGGACGTTGTAGGCGAGCACCGGCAGCGTGGCCGCCTCGAGCACCGCCGTGAAGTGGCGCAACAGGCCGTCCTGCGTCGGCTTGTTGTAGTACGGCACGACCACGAGCAGCGCGTCGGCTCCGCCGTCCGCCGCCGCGGCGGCCTGCTCGAGCGTCGTGCGGGTGCTGTTCGAGCCGACGCCCATCACCACGGGGACGCGGCCGCCGGCGATCCGGCCGGCCGCGGCGAGCAGCGCCCGCCGCTCGTCCGCCGCCAGCGTCGGCGCCTCGCCCGTCGTCCCCGCCACCACCAGCCCGTGCACCCCGGACTCGACCTGCCACGCCACCAGCCTCTCGAACGCCGGCAGATCCAGCGCCTCGCAGTCCATCGGCGTCGCCAACGCGGTGAATACGCCCTTCCACATGGTCTCTTCTCCCACTCCTCCCTCCCTCGCCTACGCGTACATCCGGTAGTCGAGATTCGGAAACAGGTTGTCCCGCGACTCCAACTCGGCGAGCCACGCTGCATCGATCCGACCCGCATCGATCCCGCGCGCCAGGCGCCGGAAGCGCGCCAGGTGCGCCTTGACGCGGCGGACCGCGAAGTCCACGCTGGTGCGCGTCATCATGATGAACGCCCAGTCCGACGACTGCGCCAGCAGCAGTTCGCGGGCCGCCTGGCACAACGCCCGGCGGGTCAGCGGGTCGGGTCGCGGCCAGGCGCGCGCCAGGCGCGTCATGTCGTCGGCCGCGAGATGCAGGTGGCGGTAGATCCACGCGTTCGTCCCCTCGAGCCACACGTAGTTGTACCCGCCCGCCCCCCAGCTCGACGCCGCCGGCACCTGCACCTGGTTCACCGGATGCCGGCGCAGGTACTCGAGCGGCGTGATCGGCTCCAGGTCGTGCCCGCCAGCGTGCAGCAGGCGGAACACCTGCTCGATGAACTCCGGACCCTCGTACCACCAGTGACCGAACAACTCCGCGTCGTAGGGAGCGACGATCAGCGGCGGGCGGTCGAGCGCCCCGGCGAGCCATTGGACCTGCGACGTCCGGTGGAGCAGGAAATGCCCGGCATGCTCCAGCACCCGTTCGGAAGCCACCCGCGGCTCGTACCATTCCTTGCGGTCGCTGCCCCGCTCCGTGATCCGATGGTACTTGATCCCCGTCGCCACGCGGATCCCGTCGGGATGCGCCGCCGGGCCGAGATCCGCCAGCGGCAGGTCGAAACCGATGTCGCGGTAGAAGTCGCGGTACCACGGGTCGCCCGGATAGCCGCTCTCGGCCGACCAGACCTGCCGGCTCGACTCGGGATCCCGCCCGAACGCCGCCACCCCGTTGGGACAGAACACCGGCGCGTACACGCCCCACCGCGGCACCACCGAGCCGTGCTCGATGGCGTGGGTGTCGACCACGAAACAGCGCAGCCCGTGGTCCGCCAACACCTCCTCCAGCCCCGGCTCGTAGGCGCACTCCGGCAGCCAGAACCCCCGCGGCGCCACGCCGAACTGCTCGCGGTGGTGCTGCACCGCCACGCCGACCTGCGCCCGCAACGCCTCGGGACAGTACGTCAACAACGGCAGGACCGCGTGCGTCGCCGCGCAGGTCCAGAGGTCCAGGAACCCCTCCCGCTCCAACTCCGCCCACGCCCCCGGGACGTCCCCCCGCACCTCGTCCCACAACGCGTGCAACTCCGACAGCCGCTCGAGCTGCACCCCCGCCAGATACCGCACGTGCGGCTCCGGCCGCCGGTGCATCTCCGCCCGCGCCAACTCCTCCAGCACCATCAGGTGGCGGATGAACCGCTCCCGCAACAGGTCGTCCCGCAACATCGCCAACAATGTCGGCGAAACCGACATCGTCAGCCGGAACGGGATACCGTCCGCCCGCAGCCGCCGGAACCGCAGCAGCAACGGCAGGTAGCACTCCGCAATCGCCTCGTACAGCCAGCGCTCCTCCAGGAACGCCGGATGCTCCGGGTGCCGCACGAACGGCAGATGCGCATGCAGCACGAACGCCAAGTAGCCGCGGGCCGCCGGTTTCACCATCGGGGACCGACCACCTCTCGCCGGCCGAGTATGACGTGGCGGGTCGATCGGATCAACAACGGCAACGATCCCCGGCAAACGTCGCTGTCCCCAGATGCGACGAACCCACAGTGCGTCGAATCCACAGCAGGGAACGCCCAACACGGAACGGCCGGCGTCGTGCCGTTGCGTTGTGCCAGGCTGTTGGCTAGCATGGCGCATCGTGGCCGAAGGGCTGCCGAGACGCTACGAATTCCGCCAGACACTCGGCGCGGGAGGGGAAGGCCAGGTGTCGCTGGTCGCGGATCTCCTGCGCGGCGGCGAGGTTGTGGTCCTCAAGCGACTGGCACGGGATGACCCGTCCGAGGTTCGGAGTGTGCCAGACGGGCGACGGGCGGCGCGGGTGGCCGAGCAGATCCGGCGGGAGTTCCGCCTTCTGGCCGGCCTGCGCCACCCGTCCCTCGCCCCGGTCCACGACTTCGGCCTGCTGCGCGACGGAACCGCCTACTTCACGCGCGCCTTCGTCGCCGGCGAACCGCTCGCCGCCCCCCCCGGTGGCCTCGACGTCCCCGCCGCCGTGCGCCTCCTGGTCGGCGTCTGTGACGCCCTCGAACCGCTGCACGCCAGCGGACTCCTGCACGGCGACATCAAGCCGGCCAACGTGATCGTCGAGCCGTCCGGCGCGGTGACGCTGATCGATTTCTCGCTCGCACGACCCCAGGGCGCCCCGGACGGGCTCCCGTCCGGAACCGTCGCCTTCATGGCGCCCGAACTGCTCCGCGGCGAGCCGCTCGACGCGCGCGCCGACCTGTACGCCGTCGGCGTGCTCGCCTGGTACCTGCTGGCGGGGACGCTGCCGTTCGGGCCCGGGGTCGCCTAGGCGATCGACGGGCATCTGCGGCGCGAGCCGCCGCCGCTGCCGGGACGTGCGGCGGGAGCGGACGGCATCGAGCCGGTCGTGCGACGGCTGCTGGCCAAGAACCCCGTGGCCCGCTACCCGGACGTGCGCGAGTTGCGCGCCGCGCTGCTCGGCGCCTGCCGGGCCGCCGGCTGCTCCGCGCGCGCGCCGGGCTGCG
>JAAZOP010000559.1 GCA_012797735.1 Myxococcales bacterium | reverse complement strand
TGTTGCATCTGGGGATCCGCAACATCCGTCTGGGGCCGAAGCTGCCGGCGTTCGTGACGCCGGCGGCCCTCGCGGTGCTGGCGGAGAAGTTCCACGTGATGCCGATCACCACGCCGGAGCAGGACCTGGCGGCGATCCTGGAGCGGGGAGGCGGGGGGTGTTGATGTTGCGGGGGACCAGTCGAGGATCGGATACGAGCCGTCGCGGGTCGGTGTGTTCCGCGGCGGCGGGTGGGGTCGAGCGTGACCCCTCCTTCAGGGGATGCGGGTGAGTTCAAGCCGGCGGCGCCGGGCAGGGCGCGGCGGGGGCGTTTCGAATTCTCGGCCGGAAGGGAGGCAAGCGATGGCCGACGGGATTTCGCGGAGAAGGTTCGCGGCCGCCCTGTTCGCGGCGCCCGCCGCGTTTGTGGGGGCGTGGGTTGTGGGGAGGTGGAGGCGTGCGGCGGGTTGGCTGCGGCCTCGGGCGGGAGATCCGGGCGCGCCGCGCTGCGGGATGTGCGGGGCTCGGGACCACGGGATGCTGCGTTGTCCGCGGGCACCGGAGGTGCTTTGACCGATGGGCGGGCGGATCACGCGGCGGCAGTGGTTGACGGGCGCGGGTGCGACGGCCGGAGCGGCGGCGCTGGCTTCGGCGACGATCTTCGCCGACGAGCCCGGGAAGGAGCCGGTGCCGTCGCGACCGGTGGACCGGGTGGTGCGCACGACCTGTTCGCCGAACTGCACCGGTTCGTGCGGGCAGCTGGCGTTCGTGCGCGACGGGCGGGTGGTGAAGATCCAGCAGGCGGCCGACTATCCCGACCCGGTGTATTCGCCGCGCGGGTGCATGAAGGGGTTGTCGTTCCACCTGCACATCCACGGTCCCGAGCGGCTGACGAAGCCGCTGATCCGGAGCGGTGCGCGGGGCTCGGGGGAGTTTCGGGAGGCGAGTTGGGAGGAGGCGCTCGACCACGTCGCGGCCGAGCTGAAGCGGATCGGCGAGACGTACGGGTACGAGACGATCCACGTGTTCGGCCAGGTGCCGGGGTCCGGGTACGTGCACAAGGGGGCGAACTACCGGGCGTGCGCGGTTCTCGGGATGAGTCATGGGACGAGTTTCGACTACAACGGGGATCTGCCGATGGCGATGCCGATCACGTTCGGCGTGCAGAACGCCGAGCATGAGGCGAAGGACTGGGCCAACGCGCGGTTTCTGCTGGTGGTCGGCGCCAACCCGCTCGAGACGCGGATTCCGGACGTGCACTTCCTGTTCGACGCGGTGGCGAACGGCGCGCGGCTGGTGGTGGTCGACCCGGTGTTCAGTTCCACGGCGGCGAAGGCGGACCGTTGGGTTCGTCTCCGGCCCGGGACGGACGCGGCGTTTGCGTTGGGCCTGGCCCACGTGATCTGGCGCGAGCGGCTGCACGACGAGGGGTTCCTGCGGGCCTACACGGACGCGCCGCTGCTGGTGGACGAGCGGACAGGCCGGCGGGTGCGGGAATCGGACCTTCGGGTGGGGGGGTCGGCCGAGCGGTTCGTGGTGTGGGACGAGCGGAGCGGGGGGCCGATGGTGGTCGGGACGGATCGGCTGGGGATGCCGGACGGTGTCGAGCCGGCCTTGACCGGTTCGTACGAGGTCCGGTTGGCCGACGGCGGCCGGGCGCAGGTCCGGCCGGGTTTCGACCATGTGCGGGTCGAGATCGAGTCCTGGCGGCCGGAGCGGGCGGCCGAGGTCTGCGGAACGAGCGCGGAGGTCATCGAGTCGTTGGGTCGCGCGTACGCGGCGGCGAAGCCGGCCGCGATTCTGATGGGCGGGGGCGCCAACCACTGGTACCACGGGGACCTGATCGGGCGGGCCTATGCGCTGTTGGCGGTGTTGACCGGCAACATCGGCCGCTCGGGCGGGGGGTTCAGCGTGTACGTCGGTCAGTACAAGGTGCGCCTGCCGACGCAGTCCTGGTGGTATCCGGACAAGCGCAAGCCGCCGATCGTCTCGACGATCTACTGGATCGAAGGCCGGACGGAGACGATGCATCCGGCCGTGCCGTATCCGGAACGGGGTTTCAAGGCGCTGTTCCTCACGTTCAGCAATTTCCTGCTCCAGTCGCCGAACCTCAACAAGGTGTTCCAGCGGTTGCGGGAGATGGAGCTCGTGGTGGCGGTCGACCCGCAGCGGACCGAAACGACGCAGTGGGCGGACGTGGTGCTCCCGGCCACGACTTGGTACGAGAAGACCGACCTGACGGCGACGCCCCTCCATCCGTTCCTCCAGTTGCAGCAGCCGGCGATCGAGCCGGAGGGGGAGGCGCGTTCGGAACTGGAGATCTGGTCCGAACTGGTGCGCCGGATCGATCCGGAGCAGTGGCGGCGCTACTTCCAGGGAGAGGACGAGGAAAGCGCGATTCGGACGATGCTGGCGGCGGGGGACTATCCCGGGGGACCGACGGAGGGGATCACGTTGGAACAGTTGCGGCAGGGCCCGGTGCGCCTGCGGGTGCCCGATCCGGACATTCCGTTTCTGGAGCAGATCGAGGCGCGGCGGCCGTTTCCGCCGGCCAGCCTGCCGGCCCCGATCGAAGCCACGCAGGTGTTCCTGCCGACCCGTCGGATCGAGTTGTACAAGGAGGAGCGCCGATTCCTGGAGTTGGGCGAGCAGGTGGTGACGCACAAGGATCCGCACGACGATGGGGTGCACGATCCGGTGCGCTATCCGTTGCGGCTGCTCAGTCCCCACTCGAAATGGCGGATCCACTCGACGTACTCGAACAATCCATGGCTCGAGGAGATCCACGGGGGGCGGCCACGAGTCTTGCTGCATCCGGCGGACGCCCAGGCGCGGGGCATCCGGGAAGGCGACGAGATCGAGGTCTTCAACGAGCGGGGTTCATTGACGGCGTGGGCTCACGTGAGCGAGGCGGCGGCGATCGGGACGGCGACCCTGCCGGAGGGCTGGTGGTCCCGCTACTTCTTGGCGGGTCGGGGCGTGAACGAGTTGACCAGTTCGTCGATCAACCCGATTCACGAGATCTGGTACGTGCCGAACATCTGGGCTCCGTCGACGGGCTGGAAGGACTGTCGCTGCGAGGTGCGCGGTCACGGTTCGCCGGGCCGCGACCGCCCAGCCGCGGGCCCGGCGGGGCACGCGATGTCGTCCCGGGGACGGTCGCCGCGCTCGTCCCGAATTCCCCGCTCATCGGCCCGCGCCGACCACGCGGCGACCGGCCACCGGCACCCCGACCTTGCGAGGACACGGGCGAACGGCGGAGGTGCGTCGTGACGGAATCCGCGAAGGTGTCGCCGATTGCGGCCTTGCCCGAGGCGAGCCGCCGGTACGGAGCCGTGGGGAGGGTCTCGCGGGAGCCGCGGTGGGGGATGGCGGTCGATCTGGAACGCTGCATCGGGTGTTGGACCTGTGCGGTGGTCTGCAAGTCGGAGAACGCGGTTCCGCTCGGCCTGTGGTGGAACCGGATCCTGACGCGCGGCGAGGACCTGGACACTCCGCGGGTGGGCGAGTTGGGCCGGCTCGAGATGAGCTGGGTTCCGCTGGCCTGTCAGCACTGCGACGACCCACCGTGCATGAAGGTCTGTCCGACGTCGGCGACGTTCGTGGACGGCGACCGCGGGCGTCTGGTGCAAGTGAATCAGGACGATTGCATCGGTTGTCGCTACTGCATGGCGGCCTGTCCGTACGGAGTGCGTGTCTTCAACTGGAGCGAGCCGCGGTATCCGGTGGACGGGTTGGAGTTCGGGATGGTCGAGCGGCGGCCGGTCGGTTCCGTCGAGAAATGCACGATGTGCATCCATCGTCTGGTCGAGGGGCAGGTTCCGGCCTGCGTCTGGTCCTGTCCGGTCCAGGCACGCATTTTCGGGGATCTCAACGATCCCGACGGTGACCTCGTGCGCGCGATCCAGGATCGGGGCGGGAAGCGGTTGTTGGAGGAGAAGGGCACGCAGCCGCGGGTGTACTACCTGGAGCCGCGGAGGAGGCTGGCGCCGTGAGCGTCGCGACGATCGCCCGCAACGCCGTTCCCCGTGCGTGGGGTCCGGCCTGGCACGGCCTGCTCGTGGGGGGGATGGTCGTCGGGATCGGGAGTTTCGCGTACCAGTGGTGGAACGGCCTTGCGGTGACGGGTCTCTCGAACACGATCTCGTGGGGCGCGTACATCATCACCTTCATGTTTCTCGTGGGGATCTCGGCCGGCGGTCTGATCGTGGCGGCCGGGGCGGAACTGGTCGGCAGCGTCCGGTTCGCCTCGCTGCAGCGTCTGGCGGTCGTCTTGTCGGGGACGGCGATTCTGACCGCGGCCTTGTCGATCCTGCCGGACCTGGGCCGTCCGCAGTTCGTGTGGCGGATGTTGCGGCAGCCGCACTGGACGTCACCGCTGATCTGGGACGTGATCATCATCACCGTCTACCTGACGATCGCGGGGCTGGATCTGTACGTGCTGACGCGGCCGATCCCGCGGCCCGGGTCGTTGCGGCGGTTGGCCGCCGTCGCGCTGCCGGCCGCCGTGCTCGTGCATTCAATCACCGCCTGGATTTTCGGTCTGCTGGTGGCACGGCCGTTCTGGAACACGGCGCTGCTCGCGCCGATGTTCATTTCCTCCGCGCTGGTGTCGGGGCTGGGGCTGTTGATCGTGGCGGCCCATCTGGTCCAGCGGTGGACCGACTGGAAGCCGCAGGAGACCGTCTACGAGGACCTCGGCGGACTCCTGGTCTGGTTCCTGGCGGCCGACGGGTTCCTGCTGTTCACGGAGGTGTTGACGACGTATGCCTCCCGGGTGCCGGACCATCTCGAGCAGCTCGACGTGCTGTTGTTCGGGCGATTGGCGCCGGTGTTCTGGGCGGAGATCGCGCTCGGGGTGTTGGTGCCGCTGGCGATCTGCGTTTCGCGATTGCGCCGGCGGCGGAGATGGGTCGTGGCGGCCGGGACGTTGGCGATGGCCGGGGTGCTCGCCAAGCGGATCAACATCGTGATGACCTCGATGTACGTGCCGCTCGTCGGGCTGGCGCCGGGAATTCCAAACGGTCGCGCGGGTCAAGGGTTCGTGCCGGCGCCGGTCTACGTTCCGACGTGGGTCGAGTTCGGCATCTTGATCGGCTTGGCGAGTTTCTTCGGGATGCTGGTCACGCTCGGGGTGCGGTACGTGGTCCTGCCCGAGCGCGCGGACCGGGAGGCCGAGTCCTGAGGCAGGCCGGCGGTGTTCGAGCCGCGTCCGCCGCGCGGAGGGCTATTCGGCCAGGCCGGCGACGTGGAAGCCGAGAGCCTCGATGAGGGCGAGATCCGCACGGAGACCCTGGCCGGGGGTGGTGAGGTAGCCTTCGGTGAAGAGGGAGTTGGCGGGGTAGAGGGCGAGGGCCTGGAGCGGGCCGAGGATCCGTTCGCGGCCTCCGGCGATGCGGATTTCGGCGGCCGGGTTGACGAAGCGGAACATGGCGAGGGCGCGGAGCGCGTCCGTGGGTCGCAGCGGGGTCGCGCCGGCCAGGGGTGTTCCCGGCCGGGGGTCGAGGAAGTTGACGGGGATGGAGTCGGCGGCGAGCTCGCGCAGGGCCAGCGCGAGGTCGACGCGATCTTCCGGGCGTTCGCCGAGTCCGAGCAGGGCGCCGCTGCAGAGTTCGAGGCCGACTGCCTTGACGAGACGCGCGGTCGCGATGCGGTCCGCGTAGGAGTGGGTGGAGCAGATGCTGGGGAAGTAGCGGGCGGAGGTTTCGAGGTTGTGGTTGTAGCGATCGACGCCGGCGGCGCGGAGCGCGGCGGCGCTCTGTTCGTCGAGAGCGCCGAGGGAGACACAGACCGAGAGCGGCAGTTCCGCCTTGATGCGGCGAACGGCTGCGACGATCCGCTCGGTTTCCTCGGCGGAGGGTCCGCGGCCCGAGGCGACGAGGCAGTAGCGGGCGGCGCCGGCCTGGTGAGCCCGTCGCGCCCCGGCGAGAAGGGTTTCGACTGGCTGGAGCGGGTGGCGCGGGATGGGTGTCGTGCTCAACGCCGACTGGCTGCAGTAGGCACAGGTTTCGGTGCAGGAACCACTCTTCGCGTTGTGCAGGACATGAAGCAGCACGCCGCGGCCGAAGCGCGCCCGGCGGATCGCGAAAGCGGCGTCGAGCAGTTCGAGGAGTCGGTCGTCGTCCTCGGAAAGCAGGGCGAGGGCCTCTTCGCGGGAGACTGGCGTGCCGCGCAGCACTTGGTCGGCGAGGCGGCGGTGGTCCATGGTCACTCGGAGGTCCCAGCGGAGGCGTCGAACGCCTGTTCGAGATCGGCGCGGAGGTCTTCGACGTGTTCGATGCCCACCGAGAGGCGGAGGAGGTCGTCGGTGATGCCGAGGGCGCGGCGCTGCCCGGCGGGCAGGGAGGCATGGGTCATGAGGGCGGGGTGTTCGATCAGGGACTCGACGCCGCCCAGGCTCTCGGCGCAGGCGAAGACCCGCACGGCGCGGAGGATCGCGCGGGCCCGCTCGAGGCCGCCCCGGACCCGGACGGCGAGCATGCCGCCGTAGCCGGACATCTGCCGGCGGGCCAGGTCGTGCTGGGGATGGGAGGGGAGACCGGGGTAGATGACCTCCTCGACGTCCGGTCGCGCGGCGAGCCAGCGCGCGAGGGTCAGGGCGTTCGCCTGGTGGCGTTCCATGCGCAGGGCGAGCGTCTTGATACCGCGGAGGACGAGGAAGGCGTCCAGCGGGCTCGGGACGGCGCCGATCGCATTCTGGAGGAAGCGCAGCCGTTGTCCGAGCGCGGCGTCGCGGCCGACGACGGCGCCGCCGACGACGTCGGAG
The DNA here is from genome assembly GCA_012797735.1 of Myxococcales bacterium. Classification (GTDB taxonomy): domain Bacteria; phylum Myxococcota_A; class Polyangia; order DRWM01; family JAAZOP01; genus JAAZOP01. Next base: position 10,836 of record JAAZOP010000559.1, on the reverse strand, counting down.
TGGCCGTTGAGGTACTTGGTCGTGGAATGGACGACCAAGTCGGCGCCTGCGTCGAGGGGGCGTTGGAAGTAAGGGGTCATGAAGGTGTTGTCCACCACGAGCAGGATGCCTCGCGGGCGGCAGGCGGCGGCCGCCGCCGCGAGGTCGGCGAGCTTGAGGAGCGGGTTGGTCGGCGATTCGAGCCAGCAGAGCTTGGTTTCGGGGCGGAAGGCGGCGGGGAGGAGTCCGGGGGAACGCGGGTCGACGTAGGAGAAGGAGATGCCGGCGGGGCGGAAGACCTGTTCGAACAGCCGGTAGGTGCCGCCGTAGAGGTCGTCTCCGGCGACGACGTGGTCGCCCTGGCGGAGGAGGTGCAGGACGGTGGCGGCGGCGGCGCAGCCGGAGGCGAAGGCGAGGCCGAAGGTGCCGCCTTCGAGCGCGGCGAGGTTCGCCTCGAGGGCGAAGCGGGTCGGGTTCTGGGTGCGCGAGTATTCGAAGCCGCGATGCTCGCCGGGACCGGTCTGGGCGTAGGTCGACGACAAGTAGATCGGGGTCATGACGGCGCCGGTGGCCGCGTCCGGCGGCTGTCCGGCGTGGACGGCGAGGGTTTCGAAGCGGTGCGGGTCAGGCATGCGCCACCTCACCGCGCCGCCGCTCGACGATGGCCCACAGGTGGCCGAAGCGGCGGCTCTGGACGGCCGTCTCGATCGCGCCGATCTGCTCGTCCAGTCTGTCGACGGCTGCCGTCCCCACCTCATCCACCAGTCGGGAACGCTCGCGTTCGACCCGGCGGCGGATCTCGAGCCAGTGTTCCGCGTACTGGCGGGTAGTATCGACCAACAGCAGGATTTCGACCGGCAGTTCCCGCAGCCGGCGGAAGTGCCGCTCGAACGACGGCGGCGGTCGGATGCCCCAGGCCGAGGCGACGTCCCGGACTTCGGGGGCGCCGGCTTCGCCGAAGTAGTCGGTCAGGCTGAGCAGGCCTTCCGGGCGGCAGCATGCGGCGAGGTGTTGCAGGTCCCGATCCTGGTCGTCGGAGTAGCACAGCACGTCGTGGAGGAGGACGAGGTCGAACGGTCGATCCGGCTGGAAGCCGCGGATGTCCGCACAGCGCAGGGAGACGGCATCGGACAGACCAGCGTCCCGGAGCAGTACTTCGGCCTCGCGCAGCATGGCCGGGGAAGGATCGAAGGCGGTCACGCGTGCGCCGTGTTGAGCCCACCAGAGCGCGGTCCGGCCGCGCCCGCAGCCGGCGTCGAGCACCTGCGGGGGGGCGTGGCCGGCGCCGAGCAGGTGGCGGAGCAGGGGGAAAGCCCGGTCGCCGAGGGGGTTGTTGTACAGGCGGCCGAGCCGCCGGCTGAGCGCGACGTGCGCGTCGTCGTAGATGGGCTCACGCATGATCGTGTTCCCCTGTCCTTGCGGTTGTCTCGGCGTCCAAGCCGTGGACCAGATCGGCAGGAGCGAGAAGTCCGACCGGCGTTCCGTTTCTCGTGACGACCACGCCGCCACATCCGGCGAGGAGCCGGCGGTAGACCTCGCCGACGTCGGTGCACTCCTCCACTTCCGGCAGCGGCCGCGCCATCACCTCGCGGACGAGCCGGCGCTCGAGGGCGACGCCGTCGTGCAGCCAGCGGGCGACCGTCAGTGCGTGCACGCTGCCGACGCAGTGCGAGTGTTCGGTCGCGGGGAGAACCGAGGCGTTGTGTTCCTGCAGGAGTCGGGCGGCCTCGGCGACCGGCGCCTCGGCGGGGATGCTGGGGAACGGGCGCGGCGGGCGCCTGGCGGCGAGGACGTCGCCGGCCGTGCGGCGACGCGACGGGCGCTCGACGAAACCGTGTTCGACCATCCAGGCGTCGGAGTGGAACCCGGTCAGGTAGTTGCGACCGGTGTCGGGGAGGATGACGACGACCTGTTTTCCGGGGGGCAGGCGAACGGCGTAGCGGACCGCGGCGACGACGGCAGTGCCGGCGGAGCCGCCGACGAGGAGACCTTCCTCGCGGGCGAGTCGTCGTGCCATGGCGAAGGAGTCGGCGTCGCTGACGCGGATCATCTCGTCGACGACCTGGCGGTCGAACGTCCTCGGAATGAAGTCCTCGCCGATCCCCTCGACAAGGTAGGGGTGGGGGGAGTCGCCGGAGAGAATCGAGCCTTCGGGGTCGGCGCCGACGACGACCAGGTCCGGGTTCCGTTCCTTCAGGTATCTGCCGGTGCCCGAGATGGTGCCGCCGGTGCCGATCCCGGCGACCAGGACATCGATTCGGCCCTCCGTATCGGCCCAGATCTCGGGACCGGTCGTGCGGTAGTGGGCGTCCGGGTTGAGGGGGTTCGCGAACTGGGCCGGGCGGAAGGCGCCGGGGATTTCGCGGGCGAGGCGATCCGCGACGTTGTTGTAGTTCTCGGGGGAATCGGGAGGGACCGCGGTCGGCGTGATGACGATCTCGGCGCCGAAGGCGCGCAGGAGGCTGCGCTTGTCTTCGCTCATCTTGTCGGGCAGGACGAAGATGCAACGGTACCCCTTGAGGGCGGCGACGAGGGCGATGCCGACGCCGGTGTTGCCGGCGGTGGCTTCGACGATCGTGCCGCCCGGCGCGAGGCGGCCGCGCCTCTCGGCGTCCTCGATCATCGCGAGCGCGATCCGGTCCTTGATGCTGCCGCCCGGGTTGAGACTCTCAACCTTGGCCAGGAGGGTGGCCTCGAGTCCCGCGGCGACGCGCGACAGCCGGATCAGGGGGGTTCGGCCGATGGCCTGGAGGATGTTGTCGAAGCGGCTCATGGAGATCAGCTCCCGATGTACTTCGCGACGAGGCTTCTCGCCTCGGCGGTGTCGGTGGTTCCCAAGACGAGGACGCGGCCGTCGGGGAAGACGACCATTCGGCGGTCCGCGGCGGAGAACTCGAGGACGAAGCCGTTGACGGCGACGGCACCGAGGGGCGCCAGGCGCCGGGTGAGGGCGTCGAAATCGGGTGCCGAGGGTCCTTCCGGAGAGATCTGGACCGCGTGACGGCCGCAGAGGACGGCGACGGACGAGCCGCGCTGGCCGTGGAGGAACTCGAAACGCCGCTGGCCGCAGCAGGGGCAGGCCTCGTGGCGTTGGACGGCGACGGCGCGGGCGGTGCCGTGCCAGACGTCGAGCGCGTGGAGCGTGGCGCCGGCGGGCAGGGGGTGGTGGAGCAGCAGCCGGAGGGCTTCGGTGACCTGGAGGGCGCCGACCCAGAGGACGGCGGTGGCGAGGACGCCGTGGGTCTCGCAGGTCGGCAGGAGGTGCGGTTCCGGCGGGTCGGGGAAGACGCAGCGCAGGCAGGGACCCCGACCGGGGCGGATCGTCATCACGGTGCCGTCGGTGCCGAGGACGCCGCCGTAGACCCAGGGTTTTCCGGCCTGGACGGCGGCGTCGTTGAGGAGGTAGCGGGTTTCGAAGTTGTCGGTCCCGTCGAGCACGACGTCGGCGGGCCGGATCAGGTCGGCCACGTTGGCGGCGGTGACGTCGGCGACGCAGGGTTCGACCGCGATCTCCGAATTGATCGCGCGCAGTCGGCGGGCGGCGGCGGCGGCCTTCGGTAGGCCTTCGCGGACGTCGCGTTCGTCGAAAAGGAGTTGGCGCTGGAGGTTGTGGAGTTCCAGCACGTCGCGATCGACAAGGATCAGCCGGCCGACGCCGGCTCGGGCGAGCAGTTCGGCCTGGGTGCTGCCGAGAGCTCCGCAGCCGATGACGGCGACGGTGCTGCCGGCCAGGACCCGCTGGCCCTGGGCCCCGACCACGTCGAGGGCGGCCTGGCGGGTGTAGCGCGCGTCGGACGGGGCCGTCTCGTCGTGTTCAGTCGGCATCAATCCAACCTCGTCCGAGAACCCGATCGCCGTCGTACAGCACCGCGGCCTGTCCCGGCGCGACGGCGCGCGCGGGCCGGTGCAGGGTGATCGCGACCGTGCCGCCGGTGCCGGGCGTGACCGTGGCGGGGATCGGCGGGGCGCGGTAGCGGAGCTGCACGGCGCATTCCAGGGGGGCGCCGTCCGGCGGGGGCGCCGCGAGCCAGTGCGTGCCGGTGATCCGCAGGTGGTTGGAGAGCAGGGCATCCGCGCGGTCGGTCACGACGACCGTTGCATCCGTGCGGCGGAGGCATTTCACCCAGAGCCGGCGTGGCGATCCCAGGCCGAGCCGGCGGTGCTGGCCGATCGTGAAGTGGTGAAGGCCGTCGTGTCGTGCGAGGACCGATCCGGCCTCATCGACGATCACTCCGGGTCGGGGGCTGGCCGCGAAGCGTTCGCGAAGGGCGTCGGCGAAGGACCGGCCGGGTTGGGTGAGGCAGGCGTTCTGGCTGTCGCGGGCGTCGGCGGTGGGCAGGCCGCGGGCCCGCGCCAGTTCGCGCACCGTCGTCTTGCGCAGGCGTCCGAGGGGGAAGAACAGGGCGGCGAGCCGGAGGCGGTCGAGACCGGCGAGGAAGTACGACTGGTCCTTGTCCGGGTCGTCGCCGCGGTGGAGCGAGGGCTCCCCGTCGGACGACCGCTCCACGCGGGCGTAGTGACCGGAGGCCACCCGGTCGGCGCCGAGGCGCCGGGCCCAGGCGAGGAGCAGGCCGAACTTGATGCGTTCGTTGCAGAGGAGGCAGGGGCTGGGGGTGCGGCCGCCGGCGTAGGTGCTCCAGGCGGGGCGCAGGACCTGCCGTTCGAACTCGCGGGCGACGTCGAGCACGTAGTGCGGGATGTCGAGCCGGCCGGCGACGGCGCGCGCGCGGGCGACGCTATCCTCGGCGCAGCAGGAGCGACCGGCGGGGACGTCGCGGCAGTCGTGCAGGCGGAGCGTGACGCCGATGACCTCCCAGCCTGCGTCGCGCAGGAGCGCGGCGGCCACGCTGCTGTCGACGCCGCCGCTGAGCGCCACGACGACGCGACTTCCGGCCGGCGAGGGCGGGACGACGGCCGAGGACAGGCGGCTCATCGCCGGCCCTCGCGCATGCGTTGGACCGCGCGAACCACCGACTCGACAGCGCGCGGCACGTCCTCGTCGCGGTTGTCGCGCCCGAACGAGAATCGGACCGACGACCGTGCCTGGGCGGGCGTGCGCCCCATGGCAAGGAGGACGTGCGAGGGTTCGCGGTCGGCGCTGCTGCAGGCGGCGCCGGTGGACGCGGCGATTCCGAGCAGGTCGAGGTTGAGGACGAGCAACTCTCCGTCGAGTCCCTCGAAGCTGAGGTTCGTGGTGTTGGGCAACCGGGGGGCGCCACGGCCGTTGATGGTGACGCCGGGGATGCGCTCGAGGATCGCCTGTTCGAACCGGGTACGGAGCGCGAGCATGTGTGCGGCGTCGGCGTCGAGACGCTCCCGAGCGAGTTCGCAGGCCTTGCCGAAGCCGGCGATCGCCGCAACGTTCTCCGTGCCGGGGCGGATCGTCCGTTCCTGATGGCCGCCGAAAAGGATCGGCGAGAGCCTCGTGTTTCGACGCACGTAGAGAGCGCCGCTACCCTGTGGTCCGTGGAGCTTGTGCCCCGAGAGAGACAGCAGGTCCACGCCGAGCTGCTCCACGTCGATCGGGATCTTGCCGGCCGCCTGGACGGCGTCGGTATGGAGGAGAACGCCACGCCGATGCAGCGGTTCGGCCAGCGCAGCGACGGGCTGGATCGTGCCGACGTCGTTGTTGGCGAGCATCACCGAGACGAGGGTGGTGTCGCCGGGCAGCGAGGAGAGCAGGGTGTCCGGGTCGAGCCGTCCCTCGGCATCGACCGGGGCGAGCGTGAGCGACCCGCCGAGGCGGCGGATGTGGAGGCCGGGGTTCAGGACGGCCTGATGTTCGATCGCGGTGGTGACCAGGCGGGTGGGGGATTGGTTCGAAGCGGCGGCGCCGAGGATGGCGAGGTTGTCGGCCTCGGTGCCGCCGCTGGTGAAGATGATCTCGTCGGGGCGCGCGCCGATCAGGCGGGCGACCCGCACGCGAGCCTGGTCGACGGCGCGACGGGCGTGCTGTCCGAACGCGTGGAGGCTCGACGGGTTGGCGGGTCGCGGGTCGAGCCAGGGGAGCATCTCGTCGCGGACGGCGGGGTCGAGGGGCGTGGTGGCGTTGTGGTCGAGGTACACGGCGTTCATCGCGCGAGGGCCTCGTTCATGGAGCCGGTGCGGTAGCCTTCGAGGTCCAGGCAGACGAAGGTGTAGCCCTGTCGCCGGCAGGCCTCCACGAGGCGTCGACGGTTTTCGAGGTGGAGCGTTCGATCCAGCGCTTCCGGGTCGAGCTCCACGCGGGCGAGATCGCCGTGGTCCCGGACGCGGACCAGGGAGCAGCCGAGGGCGCGGATGGCCTGTTCGGCGGCATCCACGCGTCGCAGCCGCGCGGGCGTGATGGTCTGGCCGTAGGGGATGCGGGAGGCGAGGCACGCGGCGGGCGGGGCGTTCCAGTTGGGGAGGCCGCGTTCGCGGGCCATGCGCCGGAGGGTATTCTTGTCCAGGCCGAGTTCGGCGAGCGGCGAGCGGACCTGGAGTTCCTGCGCCGCCCGGCGGCCGGGACGAAGGTCCAGCCGGTCGTCGTGATGCGTGCCGTCGAGGATCACCGGGAGGCCTTCGCGCGCGGCGACCGTCCGCAGCAGGCCGAACAGCTCCCGCTTGCAGTAGTAGCAGCGGTCCGGGGGATTCGCGGTGAAGCGCGCGTCCTCCATCTCGCGGGACTCGAGGAGCAGGTGGCGGGCGCCGATGCGACCGGCGAGGGCCACGGCCCGTTCGAACTCGTGCGCGGGGTAGGTCGGGGAGAGCGCGGTGACGGCGAGGGCGCGGGGACCGAGGGCGTCGTGGGCGGCGGCGAGCAGGAGGCTCGAGTCCACGCCGCCGGAGAAGGCGACGACGACGCCCTCGAGGGTCCGGATCGCGGAGACGAGTCGCCGGTAGGTCGTCCTCGGATCCTCGATCTCGGCGGGAGGGGGGGCGTGCGACATCGCGAGGCCTAGTTCGATTCTTCGAAGAGGGCGGTGCTGAGGTAGCGTTCGCCAGCGTCGGGGAAGACGGTGACCACGAGCTTGCCCTTGTTCTCGGGCCGGGCGGCGACCCGGCAGGCGACCGCCGCCGCCGCTCCGCTCGAGATGCCGCAGGTGATGCCCTCTTCGCGGTGCAGCCGGCGGGCGAACTCCAGGGCTTCCTCGTTGGAGACGGTGGCGATCTCATCGACGAGGTCCAGGTCGAGGATCTCGGGCTTGAAGCCGGCGCCGATCCCCTGGATCTTGTGCGGACCGGGTTTGGGCTCCTCGCCGTTTCGAATCGCGGTGAGCACCGGCGAATGGATCGGCTCGACGGCGACGGAGTGGATGGCCTTCTTGCGGGCCTGCTTGATGTAGCGGCTGACACCCGTGATGGTGCCCCCGGTGCCGACGCCGGCGACGAAGATGTCGATGGCGCCGGCGGTGTCGTTCCAGATCTCGGGGCCGGTGGTCCGGAAGTGGATTTCCACGTTCGCCGGGTTCTTGAACTGCTGGGGCATGAAGTACCGGCCGGGATCGGAGGCGACGATTTCCTCGGCCTTGGCCACGGCGCCCTTCATTCCCTTGGCGCCTTCGGTCAGGACGAGACGTGCGCCGAAGGCCTGGAGCATCCTGCGCCGTTCGATCGACATCGTGTCCGGCATGGTCAGCAGCAGCGGGTAGCCACGGGCGGCGCAGACGAAGGCCAGCGCAATCCCGGTGTTGCCGCTCGTCGGTTCGACGACCGTGACCTCCTGCGAACCCGGTCGGAGTGCGCCATCCCGCTCCGCGGCCCAGATCATCGCCGCGCCGATCCGGCACTTGACGGAGTAGGCGGGGTTGCGGCCTTCGATCTTGGCGACGACCGTGGCCGGCAGTCCCCGGGTGATTCGCTGGAGCCGGACGAGCGGCGTGTTCCCGATGCTCCGACTGTTGTCCTCGAAGATTCCTGCCATTCGAAGTCCCTTTCTCAGATGACGTAGTCGGGCTGACCCTCGGCCATGCCGCGCTGGCGGGCCGCGAGTTGCGCGAGGGTGATTCCGGACAGGGTGTCATCGACTGCGGTGGCCACGTCGCGCCAGAGCTTGCGCGCGGCGCAGCGGCTCGCGCGAGGACAGGCGGCGGCATCGGCGACGCATTCGACGGGTGCGTTTCTCCCTTCGAGGGCCGCCACGACGTCCTTCGCGGTGACGGAGGATGGTTCTCTGGCCAACTCGTACCCGCCGCTGGGCCCACGCGCGGTTCGTACCAGCCCGGCCGCCCGGAGCCCCATGACCAGGACGTGGATGTACTTTCCGGAGATGCCCTGGTTCTCCGCGATGACGTCCGCCGGCGTCGGACCCCGGCCCCAGCGGTTCGCCAGCTCCATCATGACGCGAAGTCCGTAGCGGCCTCTGGTCGACATCTTCATCTGGTTCGCACCTCCTTCGGCACGATGCACCAAGTATCACGTATTACATAATAATGTCAATCGGAATAGTAGAGATATTATCTTGTGTGATCCAGAGCGGTTGTTGAAGTGGTTGTGGGTGATCGAAGAATAGGGTGGACTGGGTGCCGTGGGTCCAGATAGCATTTGTTGCCGGGGAACGGGCGCGCCGCGAAGGTCGCGGCGCGGACGACGGCGGATGCAACCGACCGACAGGCGCGACCCGACGATTCGACCCTTGCGCTGTCCGAACTGCGGGGCGCCGCTGCGCGTCCCTGCCGACGGGGTGGTGGCGAGGTGCGAGTACTGCGGAGCCGAGCATCGGTTCTTCCGCACCGCTCTCGGGCAGGTTCCGCCGCAGCCTCCGGCGGGTCGCTACGGTCTCGGCCAGTCGGTGTTGATCCAGTGGGGCGACGCCTGGTGGCCGGGTCGGGTCCTGCGTTGTCTGCCGGAGGGGCGCTACGAGGTCCACTACGACGGATGGTCGGCGCAATGGGACGAGGTCGTGGGTGCCGACCGGCTGGCGCTTCCGGGCGAGGTGCCGTTGCCTGCTCCGCGGGCGAGAACGGGGCGCTCTGCCGGGTGCGCATTCGCCGCCGGAGCGTTGACGGTCATCGCGATTGCCGTGGCGTTCCTCTGGCCCGAGGACGAACCGCCGGCGACGCCGACCGATGCGGGGATGGGTGAACCATCGGTCATTTCGTCTCCGGTCGCTCCGGTGCAGATCGACTTTGACCGGGCGGCGGAGGAGCCGGCGGACGTATCGGGCGAGGAGGCGACGGACGTCGGGGAGGAGGTGGTCGGGGGGGAGGAAGGTGACGCCGATGCGGGCCCACCCGGCCGGCCGCTCGAGTCCGGCGCGGCGCTCGAGCCCGGCGACCCCGTCTGGGCCTTTTCGGAGAAGCGGTGGTACCGGGCGGAGATTGTGCGGCGGGTGCGTCGCGATCGGTACACGGTTCACTTCCCTGGCTACGACGAGCGGTACGACGAGACGCTTCCTGCCGATCGGTTGCGGCTCCGGGACGACAACGTGCCCCCGTCCGAGAGCACGTCGGCCGCGCCCGGTCGTCCCGTGACGTCCGGCGTGGACCTGGCGCGAGGGGACGCCGTGTGGGCGTACAGCGAGGACGACTGGCATCGGGCGGAGGTCGTCCGCCGCGTGGGCCCGGGCCGGTACCTCGTGCGGTTCATCGGCTACGACGAGAGGTTCGACGAGACGTTGACCGCGTCCAGCCTTCGGTTGCGGGACGACTGACGCGGTGCACATCCCGTCGACGAGCGTGTGACATCCGCCGGTCGCGCTGGCGGCAACTTCTTCCGGTGGGCTGCGGCCGGGCCGGTCCGACCTCGGGCCGCCCGCGGGGTCGGGTTCTTGAGCCGTTCCTCCGCCGGCGGCGCCTGCGCCGTCCGGTCTGGAAGGTGCGAGGCCGGGTCGCCGGTGGCGCGGCCGGTCAGCGCCCGCAGCAGCGCTTGTACTTGCGTCCGGAGCCGCAGGGGCACGGGTCGTTTCGTCCCGGGCGGCGAGGGGACTCGGGGGACGGCCTGGGCGGGCCCTGGATCGCCTCCAGCGCCTCTTCGAGATGCCGGTTCGGCGGGCGGGGCCGAAGGTCGCGCGGAACGCTCCGTGTCCGTGCGGTTCGGAGAAGAAGTTCAAGAAGTGCTGCGGTGCGGCGGCTGGTTGACGGCCAGGGCGTTCGGCTTGACAGATCCGGCGTGGTTCGCCTAGGTTTCAGCCCGCCCGACGGGGCGGTGGATGGCCCTCGGCGCGCCTGGGCGGCCCGCAGGCACACGGGCCGGGGAGCAGCGGGACCATGAAGGTCGAAAGCGGCAAGATCGTGAAGCTCGAGTACAAGCTGACGAAGAAGAACGGCGAGCTGATCGAGTCCTCTTCGGTGAAGGGTCCGATCGAGTTCGTGGTGGGGCGGGGGCATTTCCTGCCGGGGTTGGAAGCGAAGCTGGTGGGGATGGAGGCGGGGGAGTCGAAGACGTTCTACCTCTCCCCGGAGGAGGGGTTCGGCGCGAAGGACTCGGGACCGACGCGCGAGATGCCGAAGAGCGATTTTCCGGAGAACACGGAGTTCAAGGTCGGCGCGCGGTTCTCGGCGAAGCTGCCGGGCGGGATCGAAGTCTACTTCGAGGTGATCGAGAACAAGATCGACACGGTGGTGGTGCGCCTGCATCATCCGTTGGAGGGCGAGACGATCACCGCCGAGGTGACCGTGCTCGAGGTCCAGGAAGCCAACTAGGCGGATGGAAGCGGAGCGATCCGGGACGGGGCCGGGCGGGGCCGCGGGGGGGGTGGCGCGCCGGGTGCCGCCGCCCGTCGTGTCGCCGGAGGATGCCGGCGCGGCGTTGCGGCACCACCGGACGTACGTGCTGATCTGCGTGGCGCTGGTCTTCGGCGCGGTGTTCGCGGTGCCGGTAACGTTCTTGTGGGTGCGGCCGGCGCCGGCGGCTCCGGCCGGCGCGGGGGGGGCCTTGCCGGCGGTGGTGGAGGCG
>JAAZOP010000558.1 GCA_012797735.1 Myxococcales bacterium | reverse complement strand
TCCGGCCGCGGCGCGCGCCGCCGACGATCTCATCGTCACGACCGGCAGAATGCGGACCGCCAAGCGCGGTTTGTCAGCAGCCTCCGTCCCGTCCGTTGACACGCCGCAGCGCCCGGGCCACGCTGTGCTTCATGAGGACATCCCGCGTGTTTCTCGGAGCGGTCCTGGCCTGCCTGCCCGGCCTCCTCGCCGGATGCGGCGACGACACCTCGAACCCCGACGCCGGCGACGCCGGCGACGCCCGCGACGTCGAGGCGGGTGACGTCCCCGGTGCCGACGGCGACGGCGACGGCGACGGCGATGCCGGCGCGGACACCGCCGTCCCTCCGGACGTGCCGTGGGACGCGGCGCGCTTCTACGTCAGCCCCACCGGTGACGACTCCAACCCCGGCACGCGCGAGGCGCCCTTCGCGACCCTCGAACGGGCCCGCGACGCCGTGCGCGAGGTCCGGTCGGCCGAGGGGTTGCCGGAGGGCGGCCTGGTGGTCGTGCTGCGGGAGGGGATCTACGAGCGGGCCGCGCCGCTCCGGCTCTCCGCCGACGATTCGGGCGAAGCGGCCGCGCCGATCTGGTGGGCGGCCGCGCCGGGCGAGGTGGTCCGCCTGGCCGGCGGCCCGTCGCTCGACCCGGCGGCCGCGGTGCCCGTGCCCGCCGGCTCGCCTGCCCGTGCCCGGATCCCGGTCGCGGCGGTCGACCAGGTCCGGCAGATCGATCTCGCGGCCCAGGGGGTGACGGATTTCGGCACGCTGCAGCGGCGCGGCTTCTCCACCTGGGGCGCCGAGAGCGCGCTCGAGGTGGCCTTCGACGGCGCGATGCTCGAGCTGGCCCGGTGGCCCAACCGCGGCCAGACGGACCCCGAAGACCGGACCGCCGACGCGATCGTCGCCGGCGACCGGTTCGGCGCGGGCACCACGTTCGCCTACCTGGGGACGACGGCGACGGGCAACGCCGACGACGGGTTCGCCAACTACACGGCGAACGTCGGCGGCACCCAGTTCTACCTCTACCATTGCACCTGGGAGTGGGGCGGCGGCATCCACCGCTACTGGTTCATCAGCCCGGCGGACCCGCGCTCCGACCCGAACTGCTGGCCCAGCGGCGTCACCTCGTGGCTCGCCTCCGGCAACTGGCCGATCCCGCCGCTGGAGAACTTCGGCGGCGAGGCGACGGAGACGGTCTACCCGCGCACCCGTCCCGAGGCGTTCGCCGAGCGCGGTTTCGTGCGCATCCCGGAGGTGTACTCCGAGACCAGTTTCCGGCTGCCGGGGACGCGGCACGAGCGGTGGGGCGCGGCGCCCGATCCGTGGTTCCAGGGGTTGTTCTACCAGTACTGGGCCGACGACACGCTGCCCGGCACCGTCGCTCCCGACGGTACCGTGACCCTCGGTGAGGCACCGAGCTACGGGTTGGCGATGCTCCACCCGTTCTTCGCGCTGAACCTGCTCGAGGAGCTCGATGTCCCGGGCGAGTACTACCTCGACCGATCGACCGGCACGCTCTACTTCTGGCCGCCGGGACCGCTGGACGGGGCGGAGATTCAGGTTTCGGTGCTGTCGGACCCGCTGGTGCGGATCGAAGGGACGGGGCACGTCCGGTTCGCCGGGCTGACCTTCGAGATGGTGCGGGGCGTGCTGGTCGAGGCGAGCGAGGTCGAGGACGTGGTGTTCGAGGCGTGCACGTTCCGCAACTCGGGCGGCGACGCGGTGCGGATCACAGGGACCCGCAGCGGCCTCGCCCGCTGCGTCGTCCGCGACCCCGGCGGCGCCGGCGTGCGGCTCACCGGCGGCGACCGCCCGTCCCTGACCGAGGGCGGGCTGTTCGTCCGCGACAGCGACCTGTCGGGGTTCGGCCGCTGGGATCGCACCTACAAGCCCGCCGTCGCCCCGACCGGGTGCGGCCAGGTGATCGAGCACAACTACATCCACGACGCCCCGCACTCCGGCGTGCTGTTCAGCGGCAACGAGCATCGCATCGAGTACAACATCTTCGAACGGGTGGTGACGGAGGCGAACGACGCGGGCGCGGTCTACACCGGCCGCGACTGGGGTTACCGGGGCAACCGGATCCGCTTCAACTTCTTCCACGACATCGGCAGTCCCTTCGGTGGCAGCCACGGCGTGTACCTCGATGACGCCGCCAGCGGCAACGAGGTGTTCGGCAACGTGTTCTACGGCATTTCCGGCTTGGCCACGCTGAGCGGCGGCGGGCGCGACAACCACTTCGAGAACAACGTGATCGTCGACGCCGAGGACGGCGGCCATTCCTCCGACCGCCGCGCCCGCACCGCCAACAACGAATGGGACGGTGAGTGCCCCGACGACTGGAACCTGCTCGGCCGGATCAACGTCGTCTACGAGAACTGCTGGGCCGGCGCCCGCACCATCGCCTACCAGTCCGACCCCTGGGCCTCCCGCTACCCCGAACTGGCCGCGATCCCCAACGACTGGGACGCCATCGTCGATACCCACTGGCTCGACCCCGAAGGATGCACCTTCGCCCGCAACATCACCTGGCGCACCGAAACGCTGATGTTCGAGGGCTCCTGGGGCGGCGAGGGCGCCTTCGGGTTCTACGACGCCACCGAACCGAACCTCGTCAACCAGGACCCGCGGTTCGTCGATGAGGCGTCCCTGGACCTGCGGCTCCGTCCCGACAGCCCCGCGTTCACCCTGCCGGGATTCGAGCCGATTCCGTTCGATGAGATCGGAATCCGACCGTAGCCCGCCGGACGGACGGAAATGACCGGCGAGACCGCCCGCCCGGAAATCGAGCAGCCGAACCTGGCGGGAGTGTGCTATCGGAGCACGGGAGAGGTGGATCATGCAGTTGCGTGCGACATGCGGACTTCTGACGCTCGGCTCCCTCGCCATGCTCGCCGGCTGCCCGGCCGGCGAGGACACCACCCACCGCGAGGCCGAGGCCGACGAATGCCGCGACCACATCGATAACGACGAGGACGGCGCCACCGACTGCGCGGACTCCGGCTGCTGGATCTACGCGTTCTGCTCCGGCGCCGACGGCGACGCGGACGGCGACGGGGACCGGGACGGCGACACGACGGACGACGGTCCGGAGGCGGTGCCGGATGCCGCGGATGCGGATGCGGACGCCGACCTCGACGGGGACACGATGGACGATGGCTCCGACACGCCGCCGGACGCCGCGGATGCGGATGCCGACGCGGACGCGGACGCCGACGCGGATGCCGACGCGGACGCCGACGCGGATGCCGACGCGGACGCCGACGCGGACGCCGACGCGGACGCCGACGCGGACGCTGACGCGGACGCCGACGCGGATGCGGATGCGGATGCGGATGTGCCGCCCCCGCCGTACGCGCACACGATCGCGATCGACGGCGCGAACGACTTCGTCGCCGCCGACGAACGCTTCACCACGACGTCGCCGGCGTACTCCGCCTACGTGAGTTGGGATGCCACGCACCTCTACGTCGCCTACGAGGGGCCCGACGTCGGGAGCGGGGACAGCCAGCGCTGGGTGCACGTCTATCTCGACAGCGACCCCGGCTCGGGGCTCGGCGCGGCGGAGGGCGTGACCTACAACACGCAGCGGCCGGCGTTCCCGTCCGGCTTCCGGCCGGAACGGGTCTTCGCCTGGCGCACCGACAACGTGTACCAGAGCCTGACGGCGTACGCGGGCGGCGCGTGGGGGGCGCCGGACCCCGCGCCGCCGGTGACGACGTTCCGGTCGGGCGACTACGTCGAGTTCGCGATCGCCTTTGCGGACCTCGGCGCGCCCGCGCGGCTCGGCGTGGTCTCGTTGATGATCAACGAGCAGCCGATGGGCGAGTGGAGCTACGCGGGGTTGTACGCCGGGTCGTTCGTCGATGGGTACCACGCGACCATCCCCGTCGGCTACTGGCTGCTCGTCGACCGCGCGTCCGCGTCGGCGCCGAACGCGCCGGCCAATCGCCGGCCGTAGAGGCCGGCGTGGTCGTTCCGCCGGTCTTCCGGCTGCCGGCGAGCGCCTCGAGGGCCGGCGGCCGGCCGTCGCGCCGCGGCGGACGCGAAAGGTCGTGGATCAGCGGCAGGCGGTGAGGCCCGGGCAGCGGGAGCAGGACCAGTCGGAGCAGTCGGTGTAGCCGTCGCGGTCGTCGTCGCGGCCGTTGCGGCACAGCGCGTCCGACTTCTCGTCCGTGCCGATCGGGGGTGGTTCGAGCGTCGCCTCGGTCGCCTCGCTCCGGGCGGTGTAGGTGCGTCCGCCGATCGTGAAGGTCCGGCCGTCGCGGCTCTCGAGGACGAGTTCGCCGTCGCCCGAGCTGTAGCGGTCGGCGAAGGCGTCGAGCGCCTCGACGACGCGGGCGTGCGGATAGCCGAAGCGGCTCGCGCCGGCGGGAAAGACGGCGACCAGCGGGTGGAGGGTGACGAGCCAGGTGAGGTTGGAACTGGTCTGGGAGCCGTGGTGGTTGACCTTGTAGACCTCGACGGCGCCCATGCGCGGCGCGACGGCGGTCTCGACGTCGAACAGGCCGGTGTTGCAGTCGCCGGTCAGGTCGCCGGCCAGCGACAGTTCGAGGTCGCCGAAAGTGACGCGGACCGGCAGCGAGAAGCCGTTCTCGTCCGAGCCGGCGGGGGCGACGCCCGCGCCCGCCGCCGCCAGCACCTCGACGACGACCTCGGGGCCGAGATCGACCCAGTGGGTTCCCGATCCATCGATCACCCGCCGGTTGCTCTTGTTCTCGGCCCAGCGCAGGTAGTCGGCTTGCGTCGGCGAGTCGCCCGGCGGGGTGCGACCGCGGTCGAGGAAGGTGCCGACGGCGAGGCCGCCGTAGTCGACCGCCCATCCGATGCCGCTCGCCGGCTGTCCGCTGGAGCGGAACGTGCCGACGTGGTCGGAGTGGAAGTGCGAGGCGAGGAAGTAGTCGACCGCGCGCCGTCCGGTCAGCTCCTCGATGCGTCGCGTGACGTACCGCGCCGTGTCCGCCTCGTGCCCGTCCGCGTAGACCTGCGGCAGCCCGAGGTCGACCAGCAGCGTGCGGCCGCCGGGGGCCTGCACGAGGATCGAGTCGCCGGTATCGATGTCGAAGAAGACGACCCGCAGCAGGCCGGGCGCGATCGCCTCGGCCGGCGCGTCGCCGGCCGCGTCTTGGGGAGCGGCGTCGAACGAGTCGGCGGGCACGTCCGAGGCGCCGTCGGCCGGACCGCAGGCGGCGGTCGCGAGTGCGAGGAGGAACGGTTGAAAGGGGGCGCAGGGAACGCGTCGTCGCACGCCGTCAACCTTGACGCGAAACGCGGGTCGAAGCCAGCGGATTCGTCGGTCGTCCCGCGTGCGGGCCGGGCCCGCCGGCCGCGGCCGATCAGTCGATCTCGAACGAGCCGGCCTCGTAGACCTGTCCCGGCTGCATCCGCTCGCAGCAGTCCTCCATGAACGACACGCTCCACTTGCCGTCGATTTCGATCGCGAAGCCGTAGGTGCCGATCGGGACGTTCTCGAACGTGAACTCGCCCTGCTCGGTCGTCGTGGCCGTGGCCACGAATGGCGCGCCGGTGCAGGGGGTTTCCTGGAACATCGCGGCGGGTGAGGCGCAGATCTCCATCTTCTTGCCGGCGACGGGCGCGCCGGCCTTGGTCGTGATCTTGCCGTGCACCGTGCCGGTTCGCTGTTCGCCGACGGGGGGCAGGGTCGTCGGGCCGGCGCCGAGCACCACGATGTCCTCGATGTCGCCGGGCGCCTCGGGGATCGTCCCCGGGGCCCACTTTGTCGAGGCGCCTCCGGGCGCCACGACCTCGAGACCCGCCTCGCTTGCGATCCACAGGCGGCCGGCGCCGTCGAGCGCCAGGCCCTTGAGCATGGCGGCGGCGCCCTCCTCCTTCCAGTCCTTGCGCACGCGGCGGCCGTCGGGCAGGAGGCAGCCCAGCGCCCCGAGGTTGAACGCCACGCAGATGCGGCCGCCAGGGCCCGCCGCCACCTTGGCTCCGCTGCCGAGGAATTCGTCCTCGTCGGCCAGGGCCAGTCGCTCCCAGCGGCCGTCCTTCCAGCGGAGCAGGTCCTCCCCGGCCGCCGCGAACATCGCCCCTTCCGGGCCGGCCACGATGTCATCGAAGAAGAACTTGTCCTTCCCCAGTCCGCTCAGGTCCTCTGTCTTCCACGTCTCGCCGTCCCGGACGTGCACCGCGTTCGCGGACACGATCCACGGTCGATGGTTGCCGTCCAGCGCGATCCCCTCGAGCAGCGAGACGTCGGCGCCCAGCACCGACTTCTCCTCCTTCGTCCATCCCGCGCCGTCGAAGTGCGTGATCCCCTGGAAGCTGGTGGTCCAGATCTGTCCGTCGGCGCCGACGACCAGGTGATCCACGCCCGTGCTTCCCGGCACCTTGACCAGCGCGTCGCCCTCGACGCGGTAGATCGCGCGGTATCCCGCCGCGTAGACCTTGCCGTCGCCGCCGGCCACCAACTCCTTGAAGTTCTTCTCCGGGGCCCGCAGTGCGACGAACTTGCCGTCCTGGACCGCCACCACCCCCGTGCGGTTCACGATGAAGTACGCCGGACCGGCCTCGGACGGGTTCTCCAGCGGCGGAAACTCCACCAGGACCTGCGTCGCCGGTCGGGGCGACGTCGCCGGTGCCGGCGTCGTCGCCGGCGTCTCCGCTCCCGGCTTCGGCGTCTCCTCCCCGGTCGCCGGTGTTGCGGGTTCGGCCGCCGCGCCCGGTGTCCCCGCCGTCGCCGGCGCGGCCGCCGGCGTCGCCGGGGCGGAGGAGCCCTCCTCCTTCTTCGAGCAGGCGAGGGCGGCCACGAACAGCAGGATCAACCCGACCTTCCCGATGATATTGCGCATGGCCGGGAATCTCGGTGAAGAAGGGGATGCTGTCAAGTGCGCGGACAAGGCCGTGCTTGACACCCGATCCGGCGACCGCCACAGTCGACCCGTGAGGCGCCGACGCGGTTCCAGCGCTTCCGCCGCCGCGGCATTCGCCGTGCTCTCGGCCTGCGTCGTCCTCGCGGGCTGCGACGACTCCGGCGGCCTCGACCCGTGCGCCTACGTCGCCTGCTCTTCGCGCGGGTACTGCGAGACGGTCGGAGGGCATCCGATCTGCCGGTGCATGGCGGGATACCACGCCGTCGACCTCGAATGCGTTCCGGACGGCTCCGCCGACGCGGACGCGGACGGGCCGGATGATGCCGCCGGCGAAGACGACGGGTCCGCGGAGGCGGAGGTTCCCGGCGGCGATTCGTGCGCCGTGGAGTGGGACTGTCGCGACGACCAGGCGTGCCGCGCGGGGGTCTGCCGGACGGCGCCCTGCACGACGGACGGGGACTGCAACGCCGGCGAGAGGTGCGTCTCGGGCTTCTGCCACTCCCTGACCTGCGAGTCGAGCGCCGATTGCGCGGCCGGGGAATACTGCGACCGGCGCGACTGCGCCCCCTCCGTCGAGGGATACTGCCGGCGGATCGCCGAAGGGGTCTGTCCCGCCGTCTACGATCCGGTCTGTGGTTGCGACGGGGTCACGTACGGCAACGACTGCGAGCGGGTACTGGCGGGCGTTGCGTTGCGCCATGCGGGGGGGTGCCCCTGACGGAGCGGCGGCGGACCGACGCGGCGCGCCGCTACCGGACACCGGCGCTCGATCGCGCCGCCGCCCGAAGCGGATCCGACGCGGACCAAGCCCGCCCGCGCTCGGGTACCGCCGGACTCCGGTTGGCTTTGACCTCCACGGCGCTCCGTGGCAGGGTCGGAACGATGCGGCCGCCTGGAACGGCGACCGCGGGAGGCGGTTCGACGGTGACCCGAGGACGGAGGCGGGGGAGGGACGGGAAGTCGAACGGCGGCCTGCGTCGCGCGGACGCCTGGAGCGCGCCGGCGGTCGCGGTCCTGCTGCCGCTCGCGGTCGCGTCGTCCGGCTGCGGTCCGGCGCTGTGCGGCGGTGCCGCCTGCGGCGACCACGCGGAGTGCGTCTCGGCGGAGGGCGGCGAGGTCTGCCGCTGCGCGTCGGGATACGTCGAGCGGGCCGGCCGCTGCCAGCCCGAGGGCCCGTGCGGGAGGCTGGCCGGCGTGCTGTGCCTCGCGGTCGGACAGGACGCGAACGCCTGCGCCGCGCTGCGCGCCGGCGTGGCCACGGCGGACGGCCCGACCTGCGAGCGGCGGCTCGGCGAGGCGAACCTGCAGGACGACGTCAACTGGCTCGGCGAGGTCGAGCCGATGCTGGCGCGCGAGATTCCCGCGAGCTATCGCAGGTACCTGACCCGTTCGCTCCTCGACCCCTGCGGCGCGGCCCGGGAACTGCTGTGCGCCGTGCTGCGGCCGGGCGAACGGGACTGCGGGACCGCGCCGGCGGCCGAACTGCGCGGCGAGGCCTCGTGCCGCCAGGCGTTGCGTACGTACGACCAGGCCCTGGGCGGCACCGCGGCCGGGGGCGCGGCCACGGCGCCGGAGGAGCCCGGGACCGAGACGATGGGCGAGGTGCTGGTGCACCTGATCCCCGACCCGGCGAACGTCGGCCAGCTGCCGCCCGCCCGCTTCCGCGCCGCACTGCTCGGCCTGCGCGCCGAGATCGAAGCCTGCGACCGGGGCGCTCGCGAGAGCTTCCCCGGCCTGGCCGGGCGCGCGGTGTACCAGGTGCGTGTCGCGGAGGACGGCACCGTGACGGTCGCGCTCGGTCGCGCCGACGGGCCGATCGTCGGCGCGGGTGTGGCCGACTGCGTCCGCAACGTCCTGGACGACCTCGACTTCACCGCCGCGCCGCCGGCGGGCGGCCCGTTCCTCGTGCACGCAGCGTTCGACTTCGGTCGATGATCGGCGCGGGAGAGGGGAGCGGGCCCAGGCGACCGTAAGCCGGGTTCTGTCTCCCCCGCGGACTTGCGCCCGCGGGGGCGGCGGCCATTCCTCCAGGCCGGCCGTTGCCGGCCGGCTCCAGCGACCTGTACCCGGGGGACTCGGGCGGGCCACCCTAGGCCGGGTTTCCCCGGCGGCCCCCTATTCGGTCTTGCTCCGGGTGGGGCATGCCATGCGGGGCCCGTCACCGGACCCCCGGTGCGCTCTTGCCGCACCTTTTCACCCTGGCCCCGCGCCCGACCCTCGCGGGCCGTGCGCGAGGTGGTATGTTTTCTGTGGCGCTCTCCTCGGGGTCGCCCCCACCGGGCGTTACCCGGCACCCTGCCCTGTGGAGCCCGGACTTTCCTCCCGCGGCGGGCCGCTGCCCGTCGCCGGCGGTCGCCTCATCGCCTGGGCCCGCCGGACCGGAGAGTGCCACGGCGCGACCGGCGGCGCAACCCGGGTCTTCCCTTCCGCCTTTTCGGGTGCGATGCGTCGCCGCGCTGCGGTAGACTCGCCGCCCGATGGAGGGCGAGCGTCGCGAGAGCGGGCCGCCGTTGCCGCCGGGCCCCGGCGGTGCCGGGCCGCTGCTCGTTTCGGTCGCCCTGGTCGCCTTCCTGCTCGCCGGGATGTTCACCCTCGCGGCGCTCGTCGAGTCGCTGCGTCCCGGCGGGATCCTGGACCCGATCAACCTGCTGCTGGTGGGGCTCGTCGTCTTCCCGCTCACGGTGCTCGTCGGCCTGCGTCTCGACCCGGACGGCTTCGAACGACTGCCCGGCGGCTTGACGCTCGGACCGACCCGCACCTCCACCGCGGTCTTCGCCCTGCTGCTCGGCGCGGCCGCGGTGCTGCCGATCGCCGAGCTGGACAACCTGCTGCAGTACCTGGTGCCGCAGGACGCCGAGGAGCGGTTGCAGATTCTCCGGCTGATGGCCTTCGACGGTTGGGGATGGCAGTTGGCCAAGGTGTTCGCGATCGCCGTGGTGACGCCGGTGGGCGAGGAGCTGGTGTTCCGGGGCATCGTGCTGCGCTGGCTGCGCCGTTCCTACGGACGGCTCCCGGCGCTGCTCGTTTCGTCGGCGCTGTTCGCCGCCGCGCACCTCTCGTTGCGCGGCCTCCTGCCCTACCTCCTGTTGGGCCTCGCCTTTGGCTGGGTCGTCGACCGGAGCCGCTCGGTGCTGCCGGCGGTCGGCGCGCACGCGGCGTACAACGCGGTGCCGTTCCTGTTCCCGCCGGAGGTGGCGGACGTGCCGGGATGGACGCCGGCGGCGGACGCCGCGATCGCGCACCTGCCGCCGCTGTGGGTGGTCGGGTCGAGCGCCGCGTGCGTCGTGCTGTTGTACCTGATCTGGTGGTCGACGCTGCGCCGGGACTAGCGGCGTTCGCGGGCGGCCTCCGGCGGGTCGTCGTCGGGCCAGAGGAAGTTGCGGGACAGGCGGTCGCGGCGCAGGCGGGCCAGCGGCTCGAGCGGCAGGCGGATCCAGGCGGCGGGGGCGGCGGTCGGCGCGAAGAACGGCGGCGCCTGGCGGGAAGGGTCGGCATGCCCCGACACTCCGCACGTCCGCACGCCCGGCAGGTGCGGCGCGTGGGCCCAGTCCGAGATCACGACGTGGGCGTTGCGTTCCCAGGCCCGCGCCACCGCGACGTGCTTCCACAGCGCGCGGGCGAAGTCCGGGTCCGGCTTGCGGCTGGTCGAGGCGGCGCAGACCAGGATCGCCGCCGGGTCGTCCGGCCCCGCGCCGCGGAACAGCGCCGGGTCGAACAGGTCGGCGCAGATCGCCACCGTCACCCGCACGCCGTCGAGGTCGAACCCCGCCGGTCCCGCGCCCGCGCTCACCCCGGCCAGCGCCTCGGCCGCGAACGGGTGGCGCTTCTGGTAGGTGCCGCGTTCCGCGCCGTCCGGCGCGGCGAGCAGACCGAGGTTGCGGGTCGTGCCGTCGGGCTGTTCGGCATGCAGCGATCCGCCGGCGACCCAGCAGCGCCAGCGCCGCGCCAGATCCCGCACCGCGTCCCGGTACGCCTCTTCGTCGTCGTCCCGCCACCACCGTTCCGGCAGCAGTGCGATGCGGCGCCCGGGGGCGTCGGCCGCCTCACCGGCGGCCTCGGCGGCCCGGAGCAGCCGCTCGAGGTTGGCGCGGGACGAGCGCGGGTCGAGCTCGGCGACGAACGACAGCACGGACAGCGAGGGGCACGCGGCGTCCATCGGCGCCGGAGTCTCCCGCGTCGCGCCGTGCGGGGCAAGTCCGCCCCCGCGCCGGGGGCAAACTTGCCCGGGGGACCGGCGCCCGCTAGCATGATGTTCCGATCGGAGAAGGAGGGAGTACGGTGGCGCACATTCGCATCCTGTTGACGGTCGTGGTGCTCGCCGCGACGGCGACGGCCGCCGCACAGCAGCCGGGCTGGGGGACGCAGCCGACGCAGCCGGGTTGGGGGACGCAACCGACGCAGCCGGGCTGGGGAACGCAGCCGACGCAGCCGGGCTGGGGGACGCAGCCGACGCAGCCGAC
>JAAZOP010000008.1 GCA_012797735.1 Myxococcales bacterium | reverse complement strand
CGACGCGTCGCGGGGACCCAGCGCCCGGCCGAGCAGCCGCAGCGCCGCCGCGGAAGCCGTCGCCGGATCGCGCTCGGCGGCGCGTCGCGGGTCGCCCCACGGCAGCACCAGCAGCTGTCCCGCCCGCGGCCGGCCGGAGAGCGGCCACGCCCGCTTCGTCGCCAGCCCGAGCGCGGCGTGCACGCGCACCGACTCGTAGACGGTCGAGTGCAGCCGCATCTCGCAGCCGAGGCGGCCGAGGCGGGCGACGAGGACGGGCGCCGTCGCGAGCGGCTCGGCCAGCAGCACCGGGATCTCGCTCCGCTCGAGCGTCGCCTCGACCCACGCTCGGATCGCCTCCAGCGTCTCGGCGCGTCGCGTGCACGCCGGCGCCGCCGCTCCGCCCGGGGCGTCCACCAGCACCGCCTCGGCGGCGGGGCTCTCCAGCGGTTCGCCGAGGCCGATCGGCTCCGGCAGCACGCGCCGGAGGTAGAGCAGCGCGGTCCCCCGCCGGCGCGCGAGGAGCTGCGCCGCGCCCGGCATCGTGCCGGCCGGCAGCAGCGTCAGGTCCGCCTCGCCGATCGCGAACGGACGGCGCACCGGCGAGGCGAGGAACGACGGGCGGGAGCGCCGCCGCCGGAGGAACCGCACCGTCTCCGGCGTCGCCACGATGCGCGCGCCGCGGGCGTCGCCGTACCCGTCCGAGGCGAAGGCGAGGGCGACGGGTCGCCGCGCGTCGAGCCAGAGGCCGGTTCCCGGGAGGTGGAACCCGTCGTCCCAGGTCGCCAGGCCGCGCGCGTCGTCGTGCTCCGCCATCGGCCTCACGTCCCCGACCCGGCGAGCCACTCCGCCTCGTCCAGCGCGAAGCCGGTCGTATCCTGCTGCCCCGGCGGCGGCGCGCTCTGCCTGGGTTCCGTCCCCTCGAGGAACAGCTCCTCGCGCGCGCCCGGCGTGTCGGCCGCCGCGAGGAGCCCGGTGGCCGGGTCGATCAGCGCGGTGGTCACGCCGGCCGGTCGGGCGAACGGCCGGATCGGCAGCCCGGCATGCGCCGCCTTCATCACCTCGAGCCAGATCGGCAGCGCCGTCCGCCCGCCCGACTCCTGCGCGCGCGGCCGCCGCTCGGTCCGCTCGTCCCCGTCCTCCGGTCCCGCGGCCCCCAGCGGCTGGTTGTCGTCGAACCCGACCCACACGCCGGCGACCCATTGCGGGGTGAAGCCGACGAACCAGGCGTCGCGCGCCGCGGTCGAGGTGCCGGTCTTGCCGGCCGCCGGGCGCCCCAGCTCCCCCGCCGCCGCGTGGCCCGTCGCCGCCGGCTCCTCGATCACCGACCGGAGCAGGTCGGCCAGCACGTGCGCCGCCGCCGGTTCGACCGCCTGCCGCGCCGCCGGCCGTTCGAGCGGCACCGTCGAGCCGTCCGGGCGTCGCACCTCGCGCACGAAGGTCGGCTCGCGCCGCACGCCGCCCGCGGCGACGACCGCCATCGCCGCCGTCAGCTCCAGCGGCGTGACCTCCGACGCTCCGAGCGCCAGCGTCAGCTCGCGCCGCAGCGGGGAGGAGATGCCGAGCCGCCGCGCCAGGTCCAGCACGCGGTCCACGCCGACCTGCTCGAGCACCTTGACCGCCACCACGTTGACCGAACGGGCCAGGGCGGTGCGCAGCGAGATCGGCCCGAGGAACCGGTTGCGGCCCGAGTTCTGCGGTTTCCAGTTGCCGTAGACCACCGGGGCGTCGTTCACGATGCTCGCCGCGGTGAACGCGCGCGACTCGAGCGCCGCGAGGTAGACGATCGGTTTGAACGCGCTGCCCGGCTGGCGATGCGCCTGGAGCGCGCGGTCGAAACGCCCCGGCCCGGGGCTCGAACCGCCGACCAGCGCCGCGACCTCGCCGGAGGCCGGGTCGAGCAGCACGACGGCCGCCTCGGGGCCCAGCGCGAGCAGCAGCTCGCCCGGGTCGTCGCCCTCGGGGAGCCGCGCGAAGCTCACCCGGGCCCAGGCGCCGACCTCGGCGAAGCGCGACGGCGGCAGCCCCTCCGGGTTGTAGCGCGCGAACTCGGCCAGCCGGACGTCGCCCGTCGCGCGGCCCACGCGGAAGCGGACCGTGCCGGCGCGGTCGTCGACCGCCGTCACCTGGCCGAGGTACACGCGGCCGGGCTGCGGCGTCTCGTCGTCGCGCAGCCGCGGCGCGTCCGGGGCCGGCGCCTGCCCGCCCGGCAGCTTCCGCAACGGCCCCACGTAGCCGTGCCGCTCGTCCACCGCGCGCAGGCCGGCCAGCGCCGCCCGCTGCGCCGCCTGCTGGAGGCGGGGGTCGAGCGCCGTGATCACGGTGTAGCCGCCCTTGGCCAGGTCGAGATCGCCGAGCCGCCGGCGCAGCTCCGCGCGCACCGCCTCGACGTACCCGGCCGCCCACGCCGGCGTCCCCTCCGGCTCCGGCGCCAGGCGGATCGGCTCCGCGTCGGCCCGCGCCATCTGCTGCTCGGTGATGTAGCCGTGGCGCGCCATCTGCCGCAGCACGTAGTGCCGCCGTTCGATCGCCTTCTGCGGGTTGATCCGCGGCGAATAGACCGCCGGCCCCTTCGGCAGCGCCGCCAGCAACGCCGCCTCCGCCAGGTTCACCTCCGCCACCGGCTTGCCGAAGTAGTAGCGCGACGCCTCCTCCACCCCGTATCGCCCGTGCCCGAAGCAGATCTGGTTCAGGTACAGCGACAGGATCTGGTCCTTCGTCAGGTGCTGCTCCACCCGTCGTGCCAGCAGCACCTCCTTGATCTTCCGCTCCAGCGTCTTCTCCCGCCCGAGGTAGAACGTCCGGACGACCTGCTGCGTGATCGTGGAACCGCCCTGGGCGTAGTAGCCCTTCCAGATGTTCACCACGAGCGACCGGACCATGCCGAACCAGTCGAGGCCGGCGTGCGAGCGGAAGTTGGCGTCCTCGGCGGCGATCACCGCGTCGATGAGCACCCGCGGGACGCGGTCGATCGGCACCAGCGTGCGCCGCCCCTCCTCGGCGAAGATCTCGCCGATCACCGTCGTCCCGTCGCGCGCGTAGATCCGCGTCACCTGCGGCGGACGGTAGTTCTTCCCCAGGTCGTCGACCGAAGGGAGCTGGTCGGCGTAGCGGTCGACCAGCACGGCGATCGCGATCACGCCGGCGAGGGCGACCAGGAACAGGGCCAGCGCCGCGCCGAGGATCCAGGGACGCACGCGCCGCCAGACCGTGCGCGG
>JAAZOP010000557.1 GCA_012797735.1 Myxococcales bacterium | reverse complement strand
TGGCGGACGCCCCGGCGCGCGCCGGGGAGCTGGCGGCGGGGTTCCACGCCGCGGTCGCCGGGGCCGCCGTCGAGCTGGTCCGGCGCGCCGGACCGGCCGCCGGCCTCCGGCTCGTGGCGTTGTCCGGCGGCGCCATGCTGAACCGGATCCTCGTCGACAGACTGGTGGCGGAATTGCAACGCGAAGGGTATACAACGTTGCTGCACCGGGCCGTGCCGCCGGGCGACGGCGGCATCGCGCTCGGACAGGCGGTGGTCGCCGGAGGAAGCCCGTCATGTGTCTCGCCGTCCCGATGAAGATCGTGTCCCTCGGAACCGACGGAACCGGCGTGGCAGAAGTCTCGGGCACGCGCTACGACGTCCAGCTCGGACTGGTCGAGGATGCGGCGGTCGGAGACTACATCATCGTCCACGCCGGCTACGCGATCGAAAAGCTCGATTGCGCCGAGGCGGAGGAGCGGCTGGCGCTGTTCGCCGAGATGGCGCGCCGGGAACGCGGCGGGTCGGAATGAAATACCTCGACGGATTCCGCGACCCCGACGCGGCGCGTTTCCTGCGCCGGCGGATCGAAGCCGCGGCCGGACGCCTGGCGCGGGCCGGACGCTCGGTGCGCCTCATGGAGGTGTGCGGCACGCACACGATGGCGATCGCTCGGCACGGCATCCGCGACTTCCTGCCCGACAACGTGTTCCTCTGCAGCGGCCCCGGCTGTCCGGTCTGCGTGACCGACGCGGGCTACATCGATGCGGCGCTCGAACTCGCCCGCCGCGGCGTCACCATCGCCACCTTCGGAGACCTCGTCCGCGTCCCCGGTTCCACGGGGACCCTGGCCGAGGCGCGGGCCGAGGGCGCCCGGGTCGTGGTCTGCTACTCCCCGGCCGAGGCGCTGGCGCTGGCGCGGGAGCCGGGGGCGCCGGAGGTGGTGTTCCTCGCCGTCGGTTTCGAGACGACCGTCGCGCCCCTCGCCGCGCTCCTCCGCAGCGCCGTCGCCGCCGGCGCGACGCGGTTCTCGATGCTCGCCGCGCTCAAGACGGTGCCCCGGGCGCTGGCGGTGCTGGCCGAAGACCCCGAGGTGGGCGTGAACGGCTTCCTCTGTCCGGCCCACGTGAGCGCGGTGATCGGCGCCGCCGCCTACGAACCGCTCGCGGAACGCTACGGCATTCCCTGCACGATCGCCGGCTTCGAGCCGCTCGATATCCTCCTCGGACTGCTCGACCTGATCGAACAGCTCGCCGACGGCCGCGCGTGCGTGGTCAACCAGTACGCCCGCGTGGTGCGGCGGGAAGGGAACCGCAAGGCGCAGGCCGCGATCGCGGAGATGTTCGAGCCCGCCGACGCCGCCTGGCGCGGACTGGGCGTGATCCCCGGCAGCGGACTGGCGATCCGCGAGCCCTTCGCGGCGTTCGACGCGGAACGCCGCCACGGCGTCGCGGTGAGACCGGGCAGGCCGGCGCCCGGTTGCCGTTGCGGCGACGTGCTCAAGGGGAAGATCCTGCCGGACGCCTGCCCGATGTTCGGCGGCGCCTGCACGCCCGAACACCCGGTGGGCCCGTGCATGGTGAGCGGCGAGGGAAGCTGCGCCGCGCACCACAAGTACGCGAGGTGAGGGCGATGGTCGAGGGGAAGATCCTGCTGGCGCACGGGGGCGGCGGGCGCCTGTCCCGGGAGCTGGTCGAACGGCACGTCGGCCCGCGCTTCGCCGCCGGACCGCTCGAGGGCTTCCCCGACGCGGCCCGGGTCTCGGTCGGCGGCGCGTCGCTCGTCTTCACCACCGACAGCTTCGTCGTCTCGCCGAGGCGGTTCCCGGGCGGCGACATCGGCTGCCTCGCCGTCCACGGGACGGTGAACGACATCGCGGTGAGCGGCGGCCGGCCGCGCTGGCTCTCGCTGGCCCTGATCTGCGAGGAGGGACTGCCGCTGGCCGAACTGGACGACGTGCTCGACTCGGTCGCCGCGGCCGCGGCCCGCTGCGGCGTCGCGATCGCCACCGGCGACACCAAGGTGGTCGCGCGCGGCCAGTGCGACGGCCTGTACGTCAACACGGCCGGCGTCGGCGAGGCCCTGCCCGGATTCGAGATGGGCGCCGCCAAGCTCCGTCCGGGCGACGTCGTCCTGGCGAGCGGCGATCTGGGGGACCACGGGATGGCGGTGATGGCGGCGCGGGCGGGGATGAACGTCGAGGGGCGGCTCGCGAGTGACACCGGCCCCGTCCACCGCCTCGTCCTGGCGCTCGACGAGCTGGCCCCCGCGGTCCGCTTCATGCGCGACCCGACGCGCGGCGGCGCCGCCTCGGTCCTCAACGAGATGCTCGGGGACCGCGACGACATCGGCATCGTCCTGCGCGAGCGGGACCTGCCGTTTTCCGAAGGGGCGCGCGCCGTCGCGGAGGTGGTCGGCGCGGACCTGCTCCACGTCGCCTCGGAGGGACGCGTGCTCCTCGTCTGCGCACCGGACGCCGCCGCCGTCATCCTGGATCGCTGGCGCGCGCTGCCCGAGGGGGCGGGGGCGCGGGCGATCGGGGAGGTGACGCGAGACCGCGGTCGCGTCGTGCTCGAAACCGCCATCGGCGGCCGGCGGCTCGTCGACGTCCCCCAGGGCGAACTGCTGCCTCGCATCTGCTGACCGGTTCCGCGCTCGAGCCGGGCATGGCGGTGACGGACGGTGGTGGTGTCGGGAGACCCCGGGGGTGAGGTTCGGCGTCCCCCGGTTCCCCGGATCGTGGTGGGCGGCCGACCGTTCGATGCCCCGGAATCATGGTTGAAACTCGATTCGTCCGGGCACGCCGGGAGTCGTTGCGCTTGGCCCGGGATCTGCTTTCGTGAGGCGGTGCGGAGTGTGTTCCGCGGGAGGCGAGCGATGAAGGAACGGCATTCGACACGACGGCTCTCGTTGGCGGCGGCGCTGGCCGGGGGTCTGCTGGCGGCGGGCTGTGTGGCGGAGGAGGACGAAACCTTCGGGAACCCGCCGTTGCCGAGCGAGGAGGACGACCTGGTCGGCGAGACGGGCGGCAAGGCCGACACCGGCTACATGTCGTCGCTGGCGACGGAGCTGGAGGGCGAGTTCGCGGGCGAGGTGCTGCTCGACGTGTCGGCGATGACCGAGGCCGAGCGGACCGACTACCTGACGCGGCTGCAGAACACGCCGTACGAGATGAAGAACCTGGTGATGGACCAGGTGAAGCTCTCGAAGAACAAGCTGAACACCGAGAAGCTGCACATGAACCTCTACACCGACAAGGTGGAGGCGCAGTCGATCGTCCTGGAGGGGACGACGATCCGGATCGCGTACCGGGTGCGGCTGGAGTCGGTGGTCTCGCACGAGGAGCTGCAGGCGGCGGGGTTGTCGATCGAGCAGATCCTGGCGAATCCGGTGACGACCCTGCGGCTGCCGGCGGACCCGCGCCAGTTGTTCACGCGGGTGGGCGAGCGTTGCGCGACGGGCTTCGACCCCGGTTCGCTGGCCGACTACAACTACTTCTACTACTTCGACCCGGCGAAGGAGGGCTGCGACCTGCCGATGGTCGATGCGACGTTCACCGTGTCGTCGCTCGCGCCGCCCGCGCAGACGACGTACCCGGAATACGACCGGCTGCGCGCGGACAACAAGGTCGAGGTGTTCGTGGTGTTCAACGCGGCGGAGCACGCGGCGGAGGTCTCGGCGAACGACTGGGGCGTGACCGAGTGGCGGCAGTTCCAGCGCGAGCTGTCGGCGCGCGGCTTCCGCAAGACGGCCGATCTCGCGCCGGGCGAGCGGTGGACGCGGGTGAAGGCCGGCGTGGAGGAGATCATCGATGTCGTGTCGCCGTACGACATGCACTCCGTCGCCGACAGCGACGCGCTGTTCCGCCGCGGCATCGCGGAGCACGAGGTGATCCTCTACAACGGGCACTCGTTCTACGGATCGCTCAACGTGCTGCGCGACTGCTCGGTCTACCCGCCGGACAAGTACCAGATCATCTACATGGGGTCGTGCTGGTCCTACGAGTACTACACGCGGCAGGTGTTCGAGTGCAAGAAGACGGAAAGCGACCCGACGGGGTGGGCGTTGGCGGACGTGGTGAACGACACCGAGTCGGGGTGGTTCCACAACAACGCCGAGTTCTCGCGCATCCTGCTGACCAACCTGTTCGCCGGCGTCGAGACGGGCGGCAAGGACGGCAACCGCTACTACACCTGGTTCAACATCGTCTCGGCGATGAACGAACACGCGATCAGCATCTGGCGGAGCTGGGGCACGAAGACGCACGAGATCATGGGCGTGTCCGGCGTGCGGAACAACCGGTACGACCCCGAGGCGCGGCCGGGCGGGGAGGGCGCCCGCTACGAGATGGGCACCACCACGCCGATCCCGGACAACGACGCGGCCGGGATCGAGAGCGAGCTGGTCGTCCCGAACTCCGTCCGCCCGAGCCGGATCACGCTGGCGTTGAACATCCGCCACACCTACGTGGGCGACCTGCGGATCGTCCTGCGGCGCAACGGGGTCGAGGTGCCGGTCGCGCAGCCGGACCGCGGCGCCTGGGAGGACGACATCGTCGGCGAGTTCGAGATCACCGACATCCGGCTGCTCGGCCAGGACGCCGCCGGCTCCTGGTTCCTCCGGGTCGCCGACACCGCCGCCGCCGACATCGGCACGCTCGAATCCTGGTCGCTCACCCTGGTCCCCTGACCGGCGGCGACCGCCGAAACCCGCCGCGGGCGGTCTTGTTCCACCGCCGCTGCTCGCATAAGATGGATAAATCCGCGAGCGGCAACGGCGATGCGCTCCGTTCCCTGCGTCGCCGGGGGGTCGTGCGGTTCGGGAAGGAGGAGGACACGATGGCCGGTATCCACGTGCGCTGGTGGGTCCTTGTCGCGACACTCGTCCTGGGCGCGGGAGGAGGTTGCAGTCTCACGTTGTTCAGCGAAGAGCCGCACGACGGCGACGCGGGTCTCGAGGATGGCGGGGCCGAGGTGGACGGGGTGCCCGATGGGGAGGACGTGCCGGACATCGGACCGGAAGTCGAGGTGTCCGACGACGGAACGGACGGCGAGGTCGACGGCGACGTGCCGCCCGGTTGCGGCAACGGAGTGGTCGAAGAGGGGGAGGAGTGCGACGACGGCAACACCACCTCCGGGGACGGCTGCGAGGCCGACTGCACCTGGGGATGCACGGTGGCCGAGGACTGCGACGACGGCGAGGTCTGCAACGGGACCGAGACGTGCGAGGCGCACGTGTGTCAGGATGGGACCACGGCGCCCGACGGGACGCCCTGCACGCTGGCCAGCGGCGGGGAAGGCGGGTGTCGCGGCGGCCTGTGCGCCCCGCCGAACTGCGGCAACGGAAGGCTCGACGAGGGGGAAGAGTGCGACGACGGCAACTCGTCGAACGAGGACGCCTGCCTCGCGTCCTGCCGGAACGCGACCTGCGGGGACGGGTTCGTCCGGGCGGGCGAAGAAGAGTGCGACGACGGCGACGACATCGCCGCGGACGGTTGCGAACCGGACTGCACCTGGACGTGCGAGACCGACGACGAGTGCGACGACCACAACGCCTGCTCCGGAACGGAGACGTGTTCCGGGCACGTCTGCCAGGACGGGGAGGACCTGCCGGACGGCGCGGATTGCACGATGACCGGGGGTGACCCGGGCGTCTGCCGCGGCGGCGTCTGTGCGGGCATCCGCTGTGGCAACGGGCTGACGGAGCCGGGCGAGGAATGCGACGACGGCAACACGAGCGACACCGACGCCTGCCTGACGACGTGCCGGAACGCGGCCTGCGGGGACGGGTTCGTCTGGGAGGGCGCCGAGGACTGCGAGGGTACCGCGACGCGTCCGTGCACGACGACCTGCGGGACGATCGGCGCCGAGACCTGCGTTGACTGCCATTGGGCGGGAACCTGCACGCCGCCGGAGGACGTCTGCAACGGCCTGGACGACGACTGCGTCGGCGGCTGCGACAGCGGCTTCACCTGTTGCCGCGGAGCGACGGAAGGCTGCACGGTGTGCGGGGGCGACGGGACGCGCACGTGCAAGGACGACTGCACCGGGTGGTTCCCCTGCGCCCGGACCGAGGAGTGCAACGGGTGCGACGACGACGCGGACACGAACACGGACGAGGACTTCACCTGCCGCCTGGGCTCGACGCGGACCTGCACCGTCTGCGGCGCCTTGGGAACCCAGCCGTGTCTTCCGGATTGCACCGGCTGGGGCACGTGCGCGCGCGCGGAGGTCTGCAACGGGTGCGACGACGACGGGGACACGAACTGCGACGACGGCTTCGACTGCTGCCGCGGCACGACGCTCGCGTGCAGCAATTCGTGCGGCGTCGCGGGCACGACCGTCTGTGATGATGTCTGCAGCCAGAGCGGTCCCTGCTGCACCACGACCGAGGTGTGCGGCAACACCTGCGACGACGACTGCGACGGCGCCGTCGACGAGGGGTGCGGCGGCGCGCCGGTGGTCGGCAGTCCTTGCATGGCCGAGACCGACTGCACGGGCGGGGGGCTCGTCTGCAACCAGGCGTGGGGGATCTGCGTCGTACGCGACTGCGCCGGCAAGCCCGACTTCACGCCGTGCGAACGGGTCGATACCCCGGACCGCGCCTACGACATCTGCTCGAACGGATGGTGCGTCTCCCCGGGCTGCGGCACGGTTGATTGCAACACCCCGGGCCCCTTCTGGACGATGCCCGACACGAACCAGCGAACATGCTACGACGAGACGGCGAGCACCCCATGCCCCGGGACGGCCGGCGCGGCAGGCTGCGAGACGACCTCGTTCTGCGGTCAGGACGCGCAGTACGGCTGGGACACGGGCCACGCTTCGGCCGACCGGTGGACTCGAACCACGGACGCGGAACCGGTCGCGCACGACCTCGTCTCGGGCCTGTACTGGCAGGGCTGCATCGCCGGCCTGACCGGTACTTTGTGCTCGTCGGGCACCGCCGTCAGCCACGACTGGAATACGGCGATCGCGTACTGCGACGGCCTGCGATGGGGCAGCTACTCCGACTGGCGGTTGCCCAGCGCGTTTGAGATGGCCTCGATCAGCGATTCGTTCGATTCCTCCCTGTTGGCGTTCGACCCTGCCGTCTTCCCGTTCAGCCACGGCATCTACTACTGGACGATCGACACCCCACCCGGCACCTTGACTTCGGCGTTGGCGCTCAACTCCTACACCGGCGAGTTGACATTGGCGGGCAAGACGACGACCACCTCCATGCGAACCCTGTGCGTCCGCAGCGATCCGAAACTGGACTACCCGGCGTCGCGCTTCTCCCGCGTGTCGGCGGCGGAGCCGGTCGTCGAGGACCACGTGACCGGGCTGGTCTGGCAGGGATGCGCGGCGGGCCAGAGCGGCAACGACTGCAGCACTGGGACGGCCAACCGTCTCCTGTGGGTCGATGCACTGGCCTACTGCGAAGGGTTGGTCTGGAACGGACGCGACGACTGGCGTCTCCCCAACGCCCACGAAGTCACCACGATCTTGTTCCTCAACGGTGGGCGACCGATGATTCGAACCGACCTGTTCCCCGCCACGCCGACCTACTCCGTCTTCAGGACTTCGACGACAGCCAACAATCCGGCCAACGCGTACGGCGCCGATCTCTGGAACGGCGGCACGAGGAGTTCGCAGAAGACGTCGACCTCGACAGCGGGCGAGGTCCGCTGCGTACGTGCCGGGCCGTGAGGTGCCGCGGTCGGCGGGACGCCCACGCCCCGGCGCGGCCGGCGGCAGGAATCACGCTGTGGGCTCGATCCTGGCGCGTCGTTGCGATGCCGCGCGGCTTCCCGCCGGCAAGCCGCGGGATCGCCTCCCGGCGGATCCCGCCGCGCAAGTTCGTTCCGCAGTGACGTGAGAGGTTCCCCGGGCGACCGGGGCGGGGGAGGGGGGGTTCCGGACGGCCGGACGGCCCGATGCGATCAGTCGAAGTCGTCCATGCCGCCCATGTCGTCGTCCATGCCGCCCATGCCGCCCATGCCGCCGCCCATGTCGGGCATGCCGCCGCCGGACGACTTCTTCTTGGGCTTCTCCGCGATCATGGCGTCGGTCATGACGAGCAGGCCGCCGATCGAGGCGGCGTTCTGGAGCGCGATGCGGACGACCTTGGTGGGGTCGAGCACGCCGGCCTCGAGGAGGTTCTCGTAGGTCTCGGTCTGGGCGTTGAAGCCGAACGGACCCTTCCCCTCGGCGACCTTGGAGACGACGACGGCGCCGTCGACGCCCGCGTTCCTGGCGATCGTGCGGAGGGGTTCCTCGAGCGCCCGGGCGACGAGATCGATGCCGAACCGGCGGTCGCCCTCGGCCTTGAGCGCCTTGACCGCCGGGATGCAACGGAGGAGGGCCACGCCGCCGCCGGGGACGATCCCTTCCTCGACGGCCGCGCGCGTGGCGTGCAGCGCGTCCTCGACGCGCATCTTCTTCTCCTTCATCTCGGTCTCGGTCGCCGCGCCGACGCGGATCACGGCCACGCCGCCGTGCAGCTTGGCGAGACGCTCCTGGAGCTTCTCCTTGTCGTAGTCCGACGTGGTCTTCTCGATCTGGGCCCGGATCTGGCTGATCCGGCCCTTGATGTCGTCCTGCTTGCCGGCGCCATCGACGATCGTGGTGTCGTCCTTGGTGATGACGACCTTCTTGCAGCGGCCGAGGTCCTTGAGCGTGACGCTGTCGAGCTTGATGCCGGTCTCCTCGGCGATCATCCGGCCGCCGGTGAGGATCGCGATGTCCTCCAGCATCGCCTTGCGGCGGTCGCCGAAGCCGGGCGCCTTGACGGCGGCGGCCTGGAGCGTGCCGCGGATCTTGTTCACCACCAGCGTCGCCAACGCCTCACCCTCGACCTCCTCGGCGATGATCAGCAGCGGCTTGCCCGACCGCGCCACCGCCTCGAGGATCGGCACGAGGTCCTTCATCGCCGAGATCTTCTTCTCGTGGATCAGCAGGTACGGGTCCTCCAGCACGCACTCCATCCGCTCGGGGTCGGTCACGAAGTACGGCGAGACGTACCCGCGGTCGAACTGCATCCCGTCGACCACCTCGAGCTCCGTCTCCATCGACTTCGCTTCCTCGACGGTGATCACCCCCTCCTTGCCGACCTTCTCCATCGCCTCGGCCAGCAGCTTCCCGATCGCCTCGTCCCCGTTCGCCGAGATCGTCCCTACCTGCTCGATGTCCTTCTTCCCCTTGGTCGGGGTCGACATCTTCTTCAACTCGGCCACCACCGTCTCGACCGCCTGGTCGATCCCGCGCTTCACCTCCATCGCGTTCGCGCCCGCCGCGAGCAGCTTCGCCCCCTCCCGCGCGATCGCCTGCGCCAGCACCGTCGCCGTCGTCGTCCCGTCCCCCGCGGCGTCCGACGTCTTCGAGGCGACCTGCTTCGCCATCTGCACGCCGATGTTCGCAAACCGATCCTCGACCTCGATCTCCTTCGCCACCGTCACGCCGTCCTTGGTCACCGTCGGACTGCCCCACGACTTCTCGAGGACGACGTTGCGGCCGCGCGGACCCAGGGTCACCTTGACCGCGTCGGCCAGCACGTTCACGCCGGCCAGGATCCGCTCCCGAGCGCTCTGGTGGAACTTCAAGGCTTTCGCTGGCATCTTGGTACCTCCATCCCTTCTCCGCCCGGCTCCCCGCCGCGGCGCCCGCGGCTCCCCGCCGCCCTTCCCTGGCGCCGTGCTCTGCACCCCAGCGGCGGTGTCGCCGCCTGTCGTCGGGCGCGCGCACCATAATCACCGGCATCCACTTGTCAATGACGCCTTCGACGCTTCCCGACATCCCACTTCCTCGGCCGTCGGCCGCGGCGGTCGAGACGGCGGAGTTCCCCCCGGAATCCACCGGCTCGGAAACACCGATCCGTACGTTCTTCTCCACCGGTTATCCACAGCCCGCACAACACCGGGCTCGCCCGGTCAGCTTGCCGGCGGGCCCGGACCTACATGGACCGACAATGCCAACGAACAACAACGATTTCGATATGTTCTGTCCTCATGGTTCGTGAGCCTTCCACGAATGCCAGAACAGCTCCGGGCCGGGCACCAGCCGCCCACGTCTGCGCTGGAAAGGTTTTCCACACCGAATCCCCGCATCGTTCAGGCACTCGATCGCGCCGGTTGCGAGAACCCGAAGGTGTTTGACAGGCGGCCGCAAGTCCGTACCATCCCACCCATGCTTCGGAGCACACGAGTGGACGCGCTGGTCGGACTGGTCTGCCTGGCGGCGGGCGGCTGTGCGCCGGGCGAGGACGATTCCACGGCGCCCTTCGACGCGCGCGATCAGGCCGACTCGACCAGGCTCGATGGCGTCGATGCGATCCCGGAGGCGGCCGAGGATTCCGCCGGCGACGGCGCCATCGATCACGTCGCCGACGGACCGCTCGACGCCGGCGCGCCGGACCTCCCGGACGGCGTCGAGACGTCGGACGCTCCGGAGGTCGTCGACGAGGGCGCGCCGGACGTCCCGTTCCCCGCCGGTTGCACGCGGAGCGGTCCACGGGACTGTTCGCCCCAGACCGGACCGTTCGTCGACGTGGATCGCCCCGCCGTGTTCCGGGGCGACATCGCGGCGGCGGTCGATGCGGTGCTCGCCGCCCATCCGGAGTGGTTCTACGATTCCGGTGACGCCTCGACCCCGTTCATCCACCCGGAAAGCGTCAACTCCTACATGCAGGCGGTGAGCGACTGGCTCTACGACAACCGCGACCTCTGCGCGGCGGGGCCGGCCGAGGAACTGGGCGTCAAGCACGACAACGGCTGCTCGGAAAGCTACGACATCGTCGCCACCCCGGACGATTCCACCTGGCGCGTGCGGCGGCCGTTCTACACGGCGACAAGCATCCCGTCGTACTTCTGAACCTCGCCTTCGACGGCACCGCGTCCCTCCGCCTCGGGCCGGCCGCGGGCCGGTGCGGAAACCGGCCGGGGAGGGCGGGTGCCCGCCGGCGATCGGCCCGCCGGGCCGGCCGGCGTCACCGGAGGTCGCGGGGGGCCGGTCGTCCGCGGAAGGCGCCGGCCGCCAGCGCGGCCGCCTGCAACTACATCGCGCGAAGATCCCGGGCGGTCCGGTGCTCCCGCCCCAGGAGGTGCAGCAGGCCGTGGGCCAGCAGATGGGCCAGCCGCCGCTCGGGCGGCACCTGCAGCGTGCGCGCCTGCCGGTGGCAGGTCTCGAGCGACACGACGATGTCGCCGAGCGGTCTGGCGGCGCGGGGTACCGCGCGCGGCGCCGCGCGCGGCACGCCGAACGACAGCACGTCGGTCGGCCGATCGATCCGCCGGTAGATCCGGTTGAGCCGGCGGATTCCGCCGTCGCCGGTGAGCAGGACGGAGATCTCCACCGCGGCCGGCGTCAGCGCGGCGGCCATGCGGCGCAGCCAGCGGGCCACGGCGGCGCGGGCCGGGCGCCAGGATCCCGCCGGCAGCCCCTCGAAGCGGACATCGACGGTGGTCGCGCGCCGTCCCGGCGGTGCGGTTCCCGGCCCGGCCCGCTGCCCGGCGGTCTTCCCGGAACGGACG
>JAAZOP010000556.1 GCA_012797735.1 Myxococcales bacterium | reverse complement strand
CGGCCGGCGCCGTGGCCGCGCCCGTGCCGGTCCCGCCCGCCGTACCGGTACCCCGACCCGTCTGCGCCGCCGCCAGGCTCGCGCAGAACGGCAGGACGAAAACCACCAGGAGCGACGTCGTGCGTACGTTCATCGTCCGACCTCCCCGTTCCGGAAAGGGAGCCTAGCAACAGTCGGGGCAGCCGGGCAAGTCGCGTTCGAGGGGGCGCGGGCCTACTTGCTGTGGCGGATGTGCAGGACGTCGCCGTCCTGCACGACGTAGGTCTTCCCTTCCAACCGCAGCTTGCCCGCCTCGCGGCACTTCGCCTCCGACCCGAGCGCCAGGAGATCCTCGCAGCGGATCACCTCCGCCCGGATGAACCCCTCCTCCAGGTCGGTGTGGATCTTCCCCGCCGCCGCCGCCGCTTCCGTCCCCCGCCGGATCGTCCACGCGCGCACCTCGTCGTCGCCGACGGTGAAGAAGCTGATCAGGTCCATCAGGCCGTACGCGGCGGCGATGAAGCGCTGCGAGGCGCTCTCGGCGAGCCCCAGATCGCGCAGGAAGTCGCGCGCCGATTCCTCGTCCAGCTCCGCGATCTGACGCTCGACCTCCCCCGACAACACCAGCACGCGCACCTGCCGCTCCTCCGCCGCCGCGACCAGCGCCGGGGGCGCCGGGTCCCGCACCGCCGCCTCGGGCACGTTGAGCACCGCCAAGAGCGGCTTCTGCGAGAGGAACGCGTACCCCGACAGGTTGCGCGCCTCGGCGGCCGACAACCCCGCCAGCCGCAACGGCCGGTTGGCGTCGAGATGCTCCCGGAGCCGGGTCAGCAGCTCCTTCTCCGCCGGGAAGCCGGGCTTCTCCCCCTTCTGCAGCCGCGGCAGCTTCCGCTCGACCACGTCGAGGTCCGCCAGCACCAGCTCCGCCTCGAGGTCCGCCAGTTCGCGCGACGGGTCCGGCGGCGCTCCCGTCTCGTCCGGGAAACCCCGCAGCACCTGGGCGAAGGCGTCGAAGTCGCGCATCGCCGTCAGCGACGCGCGGTCCAGCCCCTTGCGCCCGGGCGCCGCCGCCACGTCCGCGAACACCACCTCGGCGAAGATCAACTTCGCCGGCGGATAGAGCTTGTGCAGCGCCTCCAGCCGCGCGTCGCGCACCCGGACGGTCCCGAGCGTCGTGCGGCCGGGCGGCAACGTCGGGTCCGGCTGCTGTCCGGTCAACGCCGAGAACACGGTGGTCTTGCCCGACCGGGGCAGACCGACGATTCCGACCTTCACCGCGGTTCCTCCTCCCCCGCCCAACGTTCAACCAGCTCGCCGAGCAGGTCCAGCCCGAAGTGGAACCCCTCCACCGGCACCCGCTCGTCGACCCCGTGGAACAGCGTCGAGGGCGCGGGAAAACCGTCGGGAAACCGGATCGGCGTGAAACCGTAGCAGGCCGCGCCGAGCCGGCTCCACGACTTGGCGTCCGTGAAGCCCGGCGTCAGCGTCGGCACGAGGCGGCCGCCGGGGTCGTGCGCCGCCAGCACCTCGCGCAGCAGCCGCAGGAACGGATGCTCGAGCGGCGCCTCGACCGGCGGCGACTCCTGGAGCACCTCCAGCTCCAGATCCGGGCCGATCACGGCCCGTACCTCCCGCACCAGATCGCCCGTGGTCTGGCCGGGAAGCGTCCGCCCGTCGAGCTCGGCCGTCGCCTCGGCCGGGATCACGTTCGTCGCCTCGCCGGCCCGCAGGCAGGTCGGCGCGACGGTGTTGGCCAGCATCGCCGCGATCGCCCGGCCGACCGGCGAACCGGCGCCGAAGCGCCGCAGCAGCGCCGCGCCCGCGTCGCCGGCCAGCAGCGGCGCGG
>JAAZOP010000555.1 GCA_012797735.1 Myxococcales bacterium | reverse complement strand
TCCCGCAAGGTGCGCAGCCCCTGCACCCCGCTCACCCGCAACACCACCTGGATTGCCTTCCACATCTCCGGCCGCGTCGGACGCCTCGTGATCTGCCAGCCAAGGTCCTCCCCCCTGGGACGATGTCCTGGCCCGTCCACCGCCCCGGCGTTCGGGCGGGTTGACCCGCCCGCGCCCGGACGGTACGGTCCCGCCCGATCGCCTCGAGACGGCCCGCGGATGCGCCGCGGGCCGCGAGCGGCGGGGGCGGCACGGGCGACCCGGGGACGGATCGCGGACCGAGAAGGAGGGCACGATGAGCGGAGCCGGATTCGACACGGTGGCGGCGAGGATCGATGGGTACCGCGACGAGGCGATCGCGCTGGAGCGGACGCTCACCGCGATCCCGGCGCTGAGCCCCAAGAACGGCGGCAAGGGGGAACTGGCCAAGTGCCGGGCGCTCGAGGCGTACCTCCGGGGGTTCGGGCTGACCGACCTCCGGCGGATCGATGCGCCCGACCCCGGCGCCGAGGAGGGGATCCGGCCGAACCTGATCGCCCGGATTCCGGGCGCCTCGAGCGAGCGGACGGTGTGGGTGATGAGCCATCTCGACATCGTCCCCGAGGGCGACCTCAAGAAGTGGGATTCGCCGCCGTTCGAGATCCGCGTCGAGGGGGACAAGATCTTCGGTCGGGGGGTCGAGGACAACCAGCAGGGGATCGTGGCGTCGTGTCTCGCCGCCCGCGCGCTGCTCGAGACGGGCACGCGGCCGGCGTACGACGTGGCGCTGCTGTTCGTGGCGGACGAGGAGACGGGCAGCGAGCTCGGCATCCAGTACCTGCTGAAGCAGGATCCGAAAATGTTCCGTCCGGTCGATCTGGTGATCGTCCCCGACGGCGGCCTGCCGGACGGCTCGATGATCGAGGTGGCGGAGAAGGGGATCGTCTGGATCAAGGTCACGACGCTGGGCAAGCAGTGCCACGGCTCGACGCCGGAGCGCGGGATCAACGCGCACGTGGCCGCCGCGCACACGATCGTGAAGCTGCGTTCGCTGTACAAGAAGTTCGGGGCGCGCGACGAGGTGTTCGACCCGCCGATCTCGACGTTCGAGCCGACGAAGAAGGAGGCGAACGTGCCGAACGTGAACACGATCCCGGGCGAGGACGTGTTCTACATCGATGGCCGCGTGCTGCCGCAGTACGACATCGCCAAGGTGCTGCGCCGGGTGAAGACGATCGGCCGGCAGATCGATCGCAAGTTCGGCACCACCACGACGGTCGAGACCGTGCAGCGCGACAACGCGGCGCCGCCCACCCCGGTCGACGCCCCGGTGGTCGCCTCGCTGCGCAAGGCGGTCGAGCGGGTCTACGGGGTCCAGGCGAAGCCGATGGGCATCGGGGGCGGCACCGTCGCCGCGCACATCCGTCGCGCCGGCGCCCCGGCCGCCGTCTGGGCGCGGATGGACGAGACGATGCACGGGCCCAACGAGTACGCCCTGATCCCGAACCTGCTCGGCGACGCGAAGGTCCTGGCCCACGTGATGCTGCAGGCGTAGCGCATCGAGGCGCCGGGACGTCGAGGATGAGCGTTCCGCATGCCCGCTGGCTCGCAGCCCTGGCGATCGCCGGCTGCGCGGCGTCCCCGGCCGCGCCCGTG
Organism: Myxococcales bacterium; assembly: GCA_012797735.1. GTDB lineage: Bacteria > Myxococcota_A > Polyangia > DRWM01 > JAAZOP01 > JAAZOP01. Next base: position 2,282 of record JAAZOP010000555.1, on the reverse strand, counting down.
GAAGGAGCGTCCCCGTTGACCGACCCCTGCGCGCCGCTCGCGTCGCTGGACGCCGACTACGAGGCGTTGGCCCGGCGGGTCGGCGCGGCCACCTGGTTCTCGTACGCGGGGGGCGCCGCCGGGGAGACGGCCGAGGACCCGGCCGAGGTGCGGGCGGCGTTCGGCCCGCTGTTCGAGCGGGCCGCCCCGGTGCTCGCCGCCTGCGGCGCCGCGACGGCCGACCCCGCGACGGCCCGCGAGGTCGAACTGTGGAACCGCTGCGCGCTCGCCTGGCGCCTGGACGCCGACCCCGAGGCGGTGCGCCTGCGGGTCGAACTGGAGCGGCGGGTCAACGAGCACATCTTCGAGCGGGACGGGGTGCGGTACTCGCGGGCCGACCTCTCCCGCCTCGCCCGGGACGACGACGAGCGCCGCCGGCTCCTGGCGCTCGAACTGCGCGGCGACCTGCACCGCGCCGTCCTCGACGACACGCGGCGGCTGGTCGAGATCCGCCGGCGCGCCGCCGCGGCGTTCGGCGGCGGGACCTACGCCGACCTGCTCCTCGCCGCGCAGGGCGTCCCGCCCGAGCGGCTCGATCCGCTGCTCGACGAGTTGGAGCGGCGGACGCGCGATGCGTGGGAGGCGGTCCTGGTGCGCGCCCGCGCGGCCGCGGGGCTGGCCCCCGACGCCCCCGTCCGCTCGACCGACCTCCCGTGGCTGTTCGACAAGCTCGGCGACGTCCCGGACGAGCGGTGGCCGAAGGAACGCGCCTGGCCCGCCGTCGTCGAGACGCTGGCCGACCTCGGCATCGAGATCGAATCGCTCCCGCTGGTACGGGTCGAGGGCGACTTCGGCTACGGCGGGCAGACGATCGCCGTGGCGATCCCGGACGACGTCCGGATGATGATCAACCCCCTGCCCGGCTCCCGCATCTGGGGCACGCTGCTGCACGAAACGGGACACGCGCTGCAAGCGGTCTACACCGACGTGCCGCGCGGGATGCGGAAGGGGTACGAGTGGCTGGCGGGGGCGACCGCGCCGGCCTACGCGGAGGGGATGGCGGAGCTGTTCGGCCTGCTGATCGGCCGCCGGGAGTTCCTCGAGCGGCGCACCGACCTGACCCCGGAGGAGCGGGAGCGGTTCGGGACGGTCTGGCGGGCCCGCGCGCTGCTCGGGCTCCGCGCCCACCTGGTGGACCTCGCCGTGGAGCGTTCCCTGTACGCGGAGGGGGCGGACGCGGACGCGGTGGAACGGGAGGCGACGCGGCGATACCTCGGGGCCGAGCGGCCGGGGGACGCGCCGCCGACCTGGGCGGCGACGGCGTTCCTGGCGGCGTACCCGTGCTACCGGCAGAACTACGTGCTGGCCGACCTGATCGCCGCGCAGATCCACCGGGCGCTGGCCGATCGCTTCGGGCGGGACTGGCTGGCGAACCCGGAGGTCGGCGCGTTCCTCCGCGAGGCGCTGTGGCGGGACGGGGAGACGCGCGAGTGGACCGAGAGGGTGCGGGCGGCCACGGGCGCCGACCTCTCCGTCGAGGCGCTCCTCGAGCTGCTCGCGGAACCCGCTCCGCCGCCCGCGACCGGCGCGCCGTAGGCGCCGGCTACCGCCGCAAGGCATCGATCCACGCGCAGCCGGCGACGCGGTCGCCGTCGTAGAAGACGATCGCCTGGCCGGGGGCCACCCCGGCGACCCGCTCGGCGAAGCGCACCGCCAGCCGCCCGTCGCCCGCCTCGGTCACCTCGGCCGCCACGACCGGCTGGCGGTAGCGGGTCTGCGCCTCGAAGCGCGCCGGCCAGGCCGCCGGCCGCTCGTGCCAGCGGACGAGGGTGGCCTCGACGCCCTCGCAGAGCAGCTCGTCCCACGTCCCAACCGTGACGTCGCCGCTGGCGACGTCGAGCGCGAGGACGTAGGCGCGGGCGCCGCGGGCGAGGCCGAGACCCTGGCGCTGTCCGACGGTGAGACGATGCAGGCCCCGATGGCGGCCGAGCTCGTTCCCGGCGGCGTCGAGCAGCCGGCCGGGGCGTGGGGCGCCGGAGAACCGGACGCGGAGCGCCTCGGCGAAGCTGCCGCCGAGCGTTCCGAAGCAGGCGTCGCGGCTGCCGGGGCGGCCGGCGCTGGGCAGCCCCAGCGCGTGCGCCCGCGCCCGAACCTCGTCCTTGGTGAGCTCGCCGAGGGGCAGGACGGCGCGCGAAAGCTGCTCGTCGGACAGGCCGGCCAGGAAGTACGACTGGTCCTTGCGCCGGTCGCGGCCGCGCCGCAGGGCGCGGCGGCCGTCCGCGGCCGGTTCGAGGCGCGCGTAG
>JAAZOP010000554.1 GCA_012797735.1 Myxococcales bacterium | reverse complement strand
CGGCGGGCAGATCGGTTGGGCGCGCGGCTCGAAGAGCACGACGGCGGAATCGACCTTGGGTGTCGGGTGGAACGCGCCGGCCGGGACGCGCAGCAGCCGGCGGGTGGTCCACGCGGCGGCGCACAGGATGGTCAGGGCTCCGTAATCGCGGGATCCGGGGCCGGCGACGAGGCGGTCGGCGACTTCGCGCTGGACGAGGAAGACGACGCGGTCGGGGGCCGGGTCGGCCTCGAGCGTCGTGCGAAGGAGGAGGCCGGTGAGGTGGTAGGGGATGTTGCCGGCGACGGCGAGCGGGCGGGGGAGGTCGAGTCGTGCGAAGTCGAGGGTGCGAGCGTCGCCGCGGCGGATTTCGACGTGCGGTCGATCGGCGAAGGCGGTCGCGGCGGCGGCGGCGAGGTTCGGGTCGGCCTCGACGGCGAGGACGCGGGCGGCGCGCCCCGCCAGTTCGGCCGTCAGCGCGCCGGTGCCGGGACCGATCTCGACGACGGACCAGGCGGGGTCGGGGACGGCAGCCTCGGCGATCCGGGCGAGCTTGCCGCGATCGGTGAGGAACGACTGGGAGAGGGCGCGGCGGGGGCGAAGGCCGAGCGACCGCAGGACGGCGCGCGGGTCGTCGTCGGGGTGCGGGATGCGGGCGTTCAAGCGCGGGGTTCCGGGGTCGCGCGCGGCGTCACGACGTCCGGCAGACGCCTTCGAAGCAGTACTCGGTGTCGGGGTTGCAGGCGTTGTCGCAGCGGCCGCAGTTCTCGCTGTCGTTGCGCAGGATCGTGCAGTGCCCGTTGCAGTACACCTCGTTGGCGCCGGTGCACAGGTCGGAGGTGCAAACGGCGTCGCCGCAGCGCTCGGTGACGCTGCACGCGTGCCCGCACGACCCGCAGTGCATCATGTCGCTGCGGCCGTCGACGCAGCCGCCGCCGCACTCGAGCTGCGCGGGGAGATCGATCATCGGGCACGGGTCCGGACACGCCGACTCGGCCATGCACTCGCCGCAGCAACAGACCTCGCCGGTGTCGCACGGCTGGCCGCAGGCGCCGCAGTGCCCGGCGTCGGTGTTGAAGTCGTGGCACGCCGCGACGCACTCGCCGCAGCTGCACTTCTCGCCGGCGCCGCAGGCGTGCCCGCACGTTCCGCAGTGTGCCGGGTCGCTGAGCAGGGAGGTGCAGATCTCGCCTCCGCAGTCGTCGTACGGGCCGTCCGGGCAATCCAGCTCGCAGACCCCACCGCGGCAGATCTCGTTGGCGCCGCAAGGCTGGTCGCAGCCGCCGCAGTGCTCGTGCGACGACTGGGTGTTGACGCACGTCGTGCCGCACAGCTCGGTGGGCGACGGGCACGAAGTCCCCTCGTCCTCCACGTCGCGGACGTCCCGGACGTCCGCGACGTCGGTGTCGTCCGAAGAGTCGTCGCCGCATGCGCCGGCGGCGGCGAATCCGGCCAGCAGTCCGATCGCGATCCAGATCCGTCCCGTCATCGTGCGTCCTCCCTTCGACAGCGGTCTAGCCTACTTGCCGTTCCGCGGTGCGTCAACCGTTGTCGCCGCGGCGGGGGCGGGGCG
>JAAZOP010000553.1 GCA_012797735.1 Myxococcales bacterium | reverse complement strand
TGATCACCCGGTCCGCTCGACGTAGGGTCTGGATCGCTAGCGCGCACTTCATCTGGGGGTTTCTCCTTTCTGTTTTTCATGGTCATGAGAGGAGATACCCCCTTCCCTTGCCCTGACACAAACGTCCGTACATCACCCGCGCCGGGGGCAAACTTGCCCGGGGGACCGGCGCCCGCTAGCATGACATTCCGATCGGGGAAGGAGGGAGTACGGTGGCGCACATTCGCATCCTGTTGACGGTCGTGGTGCTGGCCGCGACGGCGACGGCCGCCGCACAGCAGCCGGGCTGGGGGACGCAGCCGACGCAGCCGGGCTGGGGGACGCAACCGACGCAGCCGGGCTGGGGGACGCAGCCGACGCAGCCGGGCTGGGGGACGCAGCCGACGCAGCCTCCGCCACCTCCTCCCCCGACCGAACCGACGTCCTACCCCGAGACGGTTCCGGCGACCCCGGAGCCGCCGCCGCCCGACTTCGCCAACATCGGACTGGGCTTCTCGAACCATTTCGCGCCGCTCTTCGCCAACGGCTACCTGCTCGGGGCCGTGATCGACGCCGGCGCCTCGCCGCCCGACACTCCACCGGGAGACGCCGCCGCGGCGATCGCGTCGGCCTACTACGTCAACCTCTCGCTGCGCTACCGGTTCACCCTCGAGCACGAACTCGAGGCATTCCTCGGGTTCGCGTACCTCAATCTGACGCACCAGGACTGGGACAACCCGCTCGACCCGATGCCGCCCGAGGAGGTGTCGGTGGACGGGATGCTGCTGCACATCGGGGGTCGCTACTTGTACACGATTGCCGGCAACGAGCGGGCGCGGCTCTACACCGGGGCGGGGCTCGGCTTCCTGGTCGCGATGGCCTGAGGGGACGAGGACGACCCGAACCACACGCACGCCAGCGTGAGCTGGCTGGCCTGGGGCATCACGATCGGCGCGCCGCTGGGGTTCGAGTACCGTTTCGAGGCGGCGCCGCAGCTCGCCCTGACGATGGAGGTCGGCGTCGGGCTCGGCTACGTCTCGGGTTCGACCAAGACGACGCCGCCGACCGGCGCTCCGGAGCCGCCGCAGGAGGACTCCGGCGGCCAGTTCGTCTTCGGCATCGGCCAGGCGGCGTTCATGGACCCGGCCGTCGACACGATCTACCTGCCGATCATCGATCACGTTTCGTTCGGCCTGCACTACTACTTCGGATGACGGACCGGTCGAGCCCCCGGCATCCGCGGCCCGGTCCGGCGCGTCGCCACCGGCGTGCCGTGCCGGAGGTCGCGGGAGGGGCCGCGTCCTCCGCCCGCTTCCCGCCGGCGTCCGGCGAGCATCCGGCACGCGGGCCATCTCCTCAAGACGGACTTCGTCGGACGGTGGCGCGTCCGGCCCGCCGGCCTACGATGCCGCCCCGGGCGGTGCCGTGAGCAGCAACCACAGGTGGGTGCCGGTGTCGAGTTCGATCAGCAGGCCGAGCTCGCTGGAGTAGCCCAGGCCGAACTGGAAGCTGCCGCGAAACGCACAGCCGTCGTCGCCGCGCACGGCGCCGCTCCACACGTCGTCCGCCGACACGGCGTCCGCCCGCGCCCGCAGCTCGGCGGCGCGCTGGGCGTTCCCTTCCCGTTCGGCCAGCCACGCCAGCCAGCGCAGCGCCTGGCGTCCCGTCGTGCTCGCGGTCTCCTCGTCCTCGTACCCGCTCATTTCCGCGCGCAGCGCGTCCAGCGCCGCCGGCTCGGGAGCCTCGGCCAGGCCGGCCAGCGCGAACCGGTTGAAGCGTCCGAACGAGGCGTTGTCGGGGTCGAGATCCTCGCTGCGGAAGAACCGCTGGGCCGCCTCGCCCGTCTCGCCGAGCGCGGCGAGGATCACGCCGAGGTTGTTGAGCACGCGGGCGCGCCGGGCGGCATCGAGCGTCTCGTCCTCGGCCAGGGCCCGGTAGGCGTCCCGGGCCGCCTCGGCCGTTCCGGCGCCCGAGCGCCAGCGGACGGCGAGCAGGTCGGCGCGCAGGATCGCGGCGTCGAGGGGTCCGGTGCCGGTCGCCGGGATGTCCTCGATCAGCGTGTCGGTGCGTTGCAGGCGCGCGCGGTCGTTCCAGCGCAGCGCGCCGTACAAGTGCAGGCCGGCGCGCCGCAGCATCAGCTTGGTGTTCTCCGCGGGCGCGCCGGTCACCGGCTGTTCCAGGGCCGCGAACGTCCGCTCCGCCGTGCTGGCGAACAGCGCCGACGAGATCGCCATCGCCGCCAGCTCGGGCGAGTCGGGGAAGCGTTCCCGCAGGTCCTGGGCGCCGTCGGCCACCGACGCCAGGGCCGCCGTCAGGACAGGGGTCGGGAAACCGTCCGTCGGGCCGCGCGGCGCCTCGATCGTCCGCAGCGCGGCATCGACCACCAGCAGCACCGCCGACGCCCGCGGCTCGTGGAACGCGCGGTAGGACACCGCCGCCTCCCGCAGCGATCGCAACGGCTCGAGCAGCACCTCGGGGATGCGGGACGGGTCCTGCATCGCCTGCGGCAGCACGAGGTAGAACAGCGTCATCGCGCGACAGGTCACCAGCAGTTCCCAGAACGTCTCGCCGCGGTGCTCCGGACCGGCGGCCTCGAGCAGCGCCAGCGCGGAGGTGATGTCGAGCGATTGCTGGAGCGCGAGCCGGGCGAGTCCCGCCGCCGGCCGCGCATCCTCCGGCCGCTCCGCCAGCAGATCCTCGAACAGACCCCGCGCCTCGTCCGTCCGGCCGACCGTGTCGAGCGCTTCGGCCAGGGCGAGGCGCGCCTCGGGATCCGCCGCGTCGTCCCCCGCGGCGATGCGCGCGGAGGCTTCGGCGAACCGTTCGAGGTCGCGGGGCCGGTCGGGACAGTCGGGGCCGCACCGCGCGTCGGCCGCCTCGGCGGCGCGGCGCCCATCCTCGGTGCGCCCGGCGCGCCAGGCGGCCTGGGCCAGCGCATAGAGCGCCTTGGCGTCGTCCGGAGTCCGTCGGGCCAGCTCGCGGCGCAACGCCAGGCACGCTTCGTACTCGCCCGCGTCGCGGGCCGCGTCCGCGAGGTTCCCCAGGGCGGCGTTCACCGCCTCCGGGTCCTCGCTGCCGCCGCAGACCAGCGGCAGCGCGACGTGCCGGTGGAGTACGCGCGCCCGCTCCGGCAGGATCCGCAGGAGCTGCATCAGCGCCGCCAGCACCTCGCCCGGGGCCCCCTCCTGCATCAGGATCTGCGCCGCCATCCCTCCGAGCTGCTGGAGGAACCCGCTGGAGACGAAGGCCGGCAGCCGCAGGGCGTCGTACAGCGGTTCGAGCAGCGGGGCGAGGTCCGCGGGCGCCTCCACGGCCTCCTCCGGCCAGAGCTGCTCCAGCAGGTACGTCGCCTCGAGCACCTGGACGTACTGCGCGGCGATGCCGGCGAAGTCCAGCGAGCCGGAAACGGTCGGGTCCTCCAGGGCGCGGAAGCTGGCCAGCGCCGATTCCGCCCGCGCCCGCGCCTCGGCGGGGCCGGCCGCCGGGCGGATGAGTCCCTCCAGCCAGGTCCGCACCCCCTCCGGGACCGCCTCGATCAGCAGCGCCGGTCGCTCCGCCGGGTGAGCCTCCGCGCACAGATCGTCCATCGTCGGCTCGGCCCCCGGCGTTCGCGCTCCCGCGCGCGGCCCGCAGGCGCAGGCGAGCAGGACCAGTCCCGCGACGATCGCTCGGCAGCAGCCGTTTCCCCTCGCCCCGGCGGCGACATCCGGTTCCCGGGCTGGCGTGCGGCCGCGTGATCCCTCCCGGCGAACCGTTGCCACCCCCCGGCGGACCGATTGCATGCAGCGAGGCATCGTTCTTCCCTCCCGGACGCTCAACGCGCCCCTCCGATCACCAGCGGCTCGGCCTGGCTCTCCGCCATTTCCACCCGGGCGTACGGGTCGCGCAGGTCGGGTTGCCACAGGAACACCGGGCTGCCGCCGGCCACGGTGCGGGCCAGCGCCAGGGCCCGCTGCAGCTCGCCGGCCGCAGGCGGTTCGCAGGGGCCGGGCGCGTCGCATCCGAGCATCGCGCGGGCCAGGTGGTACCGTGCGGGAGCGGAGCCGGCGAGCAGGCGCGCCAGGGGCGAACCGGGCGCGGCGCCGGCCGGCAACGCCTCGGAGAGCAGCACACGCAGCGGTCCGCGGTCGCCACGTCCCAGGCGCCACGAGGCGTACAGCAGCCGGAAGGCGGGCGAGGTGCGCAGCGGTTCGAGCCGCGGGGAAACGGGTCCGGCGGCGAACCGGTCCAGCGCCGCGTCGAGGGCCGCAGCCGGGGTCTCGGGCTCGCCGGGCCGGCCGCCGAGGGCCGCGTCGAACAGCAGCAGCGCCTCCACGCCCTGCGGCAGGGCGGCGAACGGCCCGAGCGCCCCGTCGTCGGCCATCGTGCCGCCCCACTCGCCCGGCGCGGACCGGCGCAGGGCGACGCCCGCCGCGGTCGCCAGCCGCGCGTCGAGGCCCGCCTCGTCCCCGGCGAGCAGCGCGGCCCGGATCCCGGCCGGGTCGTACGACGCCGAGAGCTCGTTGTCCTCGAACCACGACCGGACCAGCAGCTCCGACACCAGCGGCACGTACGGGACGCCGGCCGGCTCGGACGGCTCCAGCGTCGGGATGCCTTCCAGCAGCAGGCGGGGCGGGGCGGCGCCGCCGGACAGCGCCCAGCGGTCCATCAGCTGCGCGGCCTCTAGGAGCTCCTCGCGCAGCGTCTCCTCGTCCAGTTCCAGCAGCCGCGTCGGTTCGCGCGACGCGGCCGCCGCGTACCGCGCGCGGGCGGCGAAGTACGCGAGGTCGATGCGGTTGTTCCGCAAGGTCGCGTCCTGCAACAACGGCCGGAGTCGTTCCCAGGCTGCCTCCGCGCGCCCCGCGCGCAGCTCGGCCCACGCCAGGCCGAGCGCGGCCAGCGCGGGCGGCACCGCCTCCAGCAGCATCTCCTCGGCGCCGCGGCGGCGCGCTTCCTCCAGCGCCTCCTCCCAGGCCGCCTCGGCGGTCGCGGGATCCCCGGTGGCGAGCGCCGACAGGAAATCCGCGTAGCGCGCGGCGGGGTCCGGCGGCGGCGGGGCCGTCTCGCCGGCCGGCGGCGTC
>JAAZOP010000552.1 GCA_012797735.1 Myxococcales bacterium | reverse complement strand
GGGCGCCAGCCCGACGCGACGCGCCAGTTCCGCCTCGCGTTCGGCATCGATCCTCGGGAACAGCGGGTCGCCGCGCACCACCTTCCCGCCGGCGCGCAGCTCGCCCCAGGTCTCGGGCCAGCGCGCCGGACCCGCATCGCCGATCCGCTCGAGCAGTACGGCCGCCTTCGCGGGGATCACGGGCCAACACATCCGGCCGATCCACCGCAATGCCTCGAGGCCCGCGTAGAGCGCCGCGTGCAGTTCCGCGGTGCGCCCGGCCTTGGCCAGCGTCCACGGGGCGGCCGCATCGATGAACCGGTTGGCCTCGCCGCACAGGGCCCAGATCGCCTCGAGCGCCCGGTGGGGACGGAACTGGTCGAGGTCGTCGGCGGCCTGCGCCGCCGTCCGCTCGGCGAACGCCCGCAGCGCCCGCTCCCGCTCCCCGGGCTCGCCGGCGGGCGGCACCACGCCGCCGGCCAGCTTCTCGACCAGCGCGACCGTGCGGTGCAGCAGGTTGCCGAGGTCGTTGGCGAGGTCGGCGTTGATCCGCCCGACGAGGGCGGCGTGGGAGAAGTCGCCGTCCAGGCCGAACGTGACGTCGCGCATCAGGTAGTAGCGGACCGCATCGACGCCGTATGCCTCCGCGAGCCGCCGGGGCTCCACGACGTTGCGCAGCGACTTCGACATCTTCTGGCCGTTCACGGTCAGCCAGCCGTGGGCGAACACGTGTCGCGGCGGCGGCAGCCCGGCCGCCAGCAGGAACGCGGGCCAGTAGACCGCGTGAAACCGCAGGATGTCCTTGCCCACCAGGTGAACGTCCGCCGGCCACCACGTCCGATACGCCTCGGTCCCTTCCCCGCCGAGCGCCGAGACGTAGTTCGTCAGCGCGTCGAACCAGACGTACATCACGTGGTCCGCGTCGCCCGGAACGGGGATGCCCCAGCGGAAGTTGCACCGCGAGATCGACAGGTCCCGCAACCCCGCCTCGACGAACCGCACCACCTCGTTCATCCGCGTCTGCGGCAGCACGAACTCGGGGTTCTCCCGATACAGGGCGAGCAGGCGGTCCTGGTACGCCGACAGCCGGAAGAAGTAGCTCTCGCTGCTCAGCTTCGTCGCGGGCCGGTCGTGCACCGGACACTTCCCCTCGACGAGGTCCTTCTCCGTGTAGTAGCCCTCGCAGGCCGTGCAGTACCAGTCCTCGTACATCCCCTTGTAGATGTCGCCGCGCTCCGCGATGCGGGACCACAGCGCCTGCACCACCCGCTGGTGCCGCGGTTCCGTCGTGCGGATGAAGTCGTCCGGCGTCGCCCCCAGCGCCGCCCAGGCCTCGCGGAACGGAGCGGCCATGCGGTCGACGAACGCCCGCGGCTCCGCGCCGGCCGCCGCGGCCGCCTCGGCGATCTTCTGGCCGTGCTCGTCCAGGCCGGTCTGGAAGCGCACGCGGCGGCCGCGCAGCCGCTGGAACCGCGCGAAGACGTCGGCCGCAATCGTCGTGTAGGCGGTTCCGAGGTGCGGCACGTCGTTGACGTAGTAGATCGGCGTCGTCACGTAGTAGGGCCGCCCGACCGTGGCATCGTGCTCGGACATCGCTCTCGCCTCTCCCTGCGCCGGGGCTTCCACCCCGCGCTCACGCGTTCCCGTCGCCGCGATCCCCCTCCGGCCGCGCCGGCGCGCCCGCAGGCGCGACGGCGGCGTTCCCGTCGTCCGTCCCGGACGGCCGGACCGTCGAAGGCGCCGAAGATGCGGGAACGGCCGGCTCCGGGCCGCGCGGTCCCTCTACCGTTCCCGCCACGGCAGGCCGGGCCGCCGCAGGCGCCGGAACGTCCGGCTCCGCGCCGCGCGGTCCCTCCACCGTTCCCGCCACGGCAGGCCGGGCCGCCGCAGGCGCCGGAACGTCCGATTCCGGACCGCGCGGAGCGGCCACGGCGCCGGGCACCGGCGGCGGAGCCGACGAAGCGCCCTGGTCGGGTCGCGGCTGCGGACCCGGGCTGGGATGCGGCGCAGCCGAAGCCGCCGGGGCACCGGACGGCGCCCCGGCACCCGGTGCAACGACCCCGGGCCGGCCCGCCGCCGGGGCCGCGCCCGGAAGAAGACCTTGCCGCCGTCGCCGGCGACCGCGTCGCCGGCGCCGTCCTTCCTGCGGAGGTCCGGACGTCGCGTCCCCCGCCGGGCCGCCGCGTCCCGCGACGGCCGCCTCCGGACCCTCGTCCGTCTCCTCCGGCCCTTCGTCCCCGCCGGGTTCGGCGCCGGCCGGAAGCGGCGGGACGAAGGACGGCCGCGCGGCCGCCCCCGTCTCTCCGGCCTCTGCGGCTGCGGCCGCGTCGTCCACCTCCGGTTCCTCCGAGGCCGCGGCCGCGTCGCAGGCGGCTCCCGCGACCGGCGCGGCGAGGCTATCGGGGTGCGGCAAACCCAGCTCGTCGGCGGTGAACGTCTTGCGGCTTCCGTCGGACAGTTCGACGGTCACGCGCCGCCGCAGGACATCGACGTCCTTGATCTCGCCCTCCCCGGCCGGGGTGGGAATCCGGCGCCCGACCTTGGGCAGGCCGGCCCTGAGCGCACGATAGCCCTCGTGTTCGTACGCCAGGCAGCAGAGGAGGCGCCCGCAGACGCCGGAGACCTTCTCCGGGCTGAGCACGAGGTTCTGGTCCTTGGCCATGCGGATCGAGACCGGGCCGAAGGCGCGGAGATACCGCGCGCAGCAGGCCGGCTGGCCGCAACGGCCGAGGGCGCAGACCGTCTTGGCGGCGTCGCGCACGCCGACCTGGCGCATGTCGACCCGCAGGCGGAGATGGTCCGAGAGGTCGCGAACCAGGGTCCGGAAATCGACGCGGTCCTCCGATTCGAAATGGAACACGGCCCGGCTGCCGCCGTGGAGGATCTCGACGGCGACGAGTTTCATGGGCAGTCCGAGTTCGCGGATTCGCCGTTCGGCGAACTCCCGCGCCTCCTGCGCCCGCTCGACGTTCCGGCGACTCTGCCGCTCGTCGCCCGGTCCCGCGCGACGCAGCACCTTCGGCAGGTCGTGCCCTCGACGCAGTTCGTAGCGGCTCGCCCGGCAGACGCGACCCATCTCCAGGCCGCGCGAGGTGGCGACCACCACGCGGTCGCCGGCGACCAGCGTCATCCCCTGCGAATCGAACGGCATCCAGGGGCCGAGCGGCGACAGCTCGACGTCGACCACCCCTACGACCTCCCGGGAATCGTCCCAGGAATCGACTTCGACCGGCTCGTGCACGAGTTCGGGGTCGAGCGGTTCGTCGGGAAACAGGGGCGGCCGGGGCTCGGCCGTGGCCGGGTCGAACATGACCGGCGTGATCGACTCCGGCGAGAAGGCGAGGGACGACGAGGGAGCCGCGTCCGGCCGGACCGGGACCCCGGCCGGCGCAGACGCGGACGGACGCCCGCCGGGAACGCTCGCAGGACGGCCCGGTCCCGGCCGACCGTCGTCGCGCTGCGGGCGACCCGCCGGCGGACCGTGCGGCGGTTCCGGACGGCCCGGCCCTGGACGACCGTCGCGCTGCGGGCGACCCGCCGGCGGAGCGTGCGGCGCTTCCGAACGACGCGACACCGGACCGGACGCACTCTCGGGCCGAGCCGCCGGGGCCGTGCCGGCGCCGGGGCGGGAGCCGGGGAAACGTCCCTCGGGACCTCCGCCGGGGCGGTGATGTCGTCGCCGCCGCCTGGAACGATGGGCGGCGGAGGATCCGCCCGGAACGCCGGCCGGCCCTGCCGGCGGAGGTGGGTCGCGGCGCTGATCGTCAGACATCGACGGCCTGTCCTCTCCGGGCTCGGGCCACCGCGCGCGCGCAGGCGGCTCCGAGCCAGTCGAACGTGAGTTGGGGATTCGCGTTGCCCTCGAGGTCGCGCCGCGCGGCGGACACGAGTTCGCCCTCGAAGGCGACGGCCTCGAGCGGGTGGGACTCGAAGGCGGCGACCGCCGGCCCGGCGGTGGTGCCGAGCAGCGTTCGGCCGCCGGCCAGGACGGAGAGGCGGTCGCGCAGCAGGACGAGCAGCAGTTCGAGCGCGGCGGCGGCGCGATCCCGGTCGGGCGCCAGCAGTTCGGATGCGCCGATCAGCGCCGCGAGGTCGCCCTGGGCGACGGCGCGGCCGAACTGCGCGAGCGCGGCCAGCGCGGCCGAGGCGTCGGTTCCGAGCAGGCTTCTGGCGCGTTCCAGCCCGCCGGCCGACAGTCCGGCGGCGAGATCGAGCGCGGTGTCGGAGGCGTCGCCGGCCTCGCGCGCGAGCAGCTGGCGCACCGTGCCCGGAGGCAGGGGGCGCAACGGCACACGCAGGCACCGCGAGCGGACCGTCGGCAGCAGGTGCGCGGGCCGGGCGGTGGTGAGCAGGATGACGTTGCCGGCGGGCGGTTCCTCCAGCGTCTTGAGCAGCGCGTTCGCGGCCTCGGGCGTGAGCCGGTCGGCTTCGCGAATCAGCACCACCCGGAACGACGACTCGTGCGGCGGAAACGCCAGGTCGGAGGCCAGCGCGCGGACCTGCTCGATCGCGATGCGCGTGCGGCCCTCCTCGCGACCGACCCGGACCAGGTCCGGATGCTCGGGCATCTTCCGGCAGCTGGCGCAGTCGCCGCACGCTTCGAGCGGCCAGGCGACCGGGTCGGGCGCCGACAGGACCTGGTCGAGCGGCGGCATCGCCGGGAGTCCCTCTGGACGGTTGCGGCAGGCCAGCGCGGCGGCCAGCGCCACGGCGACGGACGTCTTGCCGCAACCGGCGGGTCCGTCCAGGAGCAGCGCATGGTGCAACCGACCCGCCAGGAACGCCGCCTGGATCCGCCAGATGGCATGCCGTTGCGCGGCGATCTCGCAGAAACGCAGCCAGCGCGCCCGCGCGGCGGGCGGAGCGTCCGCCGCCCCGGCCGGCTCCGTGCTTCCCTCGGCCTCCGTCGCGCCCCGGGAGGCGGCGGCCCGGGAACGCGGCTCTCCCGGTCCTCGAGCGGGACGCGCGGCGGCGGTGCGAACGGCCTTGCCGCCGCCCGCTCCGGACTTGCTCCGTGCCATGACCCTCTTTCGTCCGTCGCGACGGAACGGGCCGCGGGATCACAGTCCCAGGTCCGCGGACACGCGCTGCATCGCGCGAAGCGCCAGACCGAGAAACTCCTCCAATTCCAACCCCAGCCCGACGCAGGTCGCGATCTGCTCACGACTCACGTTGGCGGCGAAACGCTTCTCCTTCATCCGCTTGCGCAGGCTCTCGACCTTGACGTCGGCCAGCTTGCGGGTCGGCACCACCAGCGCGCCGGCCGTGATCAGGCCGGTGACCGGGTCGGCCGCCACGATCGCCCGCTCCAGGCGCGACTCGGCGGCCACGTGCCCGACGTGGGCCAACACGGCCCGCCGCAACTCCTCCGGCACGTCCATCCCGCCCAGCACCTCGTACGCCACGCGGCCGTGCCGCGTCATGTCGCCCTCGGTGACGTCCAGGTCGAGGTCATGGAGCAGTCCGGTCAACCCCCACAGCGCCCGGTCCTCCCCGAGACGCTCGGCGAGGTCCTCCATCACCGCCTCGGTGGCCAGCATGTGCCTGAACAGATTGGGGTTCGCGATGCGCCCCTTCACGAAATCGTAGGCGGCCTGACGACTCAACATCCGGACGTTCTCCCGGCGCGTCGTACGCCCCCCGGCGTCGCGCCCCCGGATCGATAGCCTCCGGGGGCAACCGGGTCAAGGAGTGTCGGTGGACCGCGGGTGGACGGACCAGGACATCGTCCCAGGGGGGAGGACCTTGGCTGGCAGATCACGAGGCGTCCGACGCGGCCAGAGATGTGGAAGGCAATCCAGGTGGTGCTGCGGGTGAGCGGGGTGCAGGGGCTGCGCACCTTGC
>JAAZOP010000551.1 GCA_012797735.1 Myxococcales bacterium | reverse complement strand
GAACGCCCGCCGGTCGGGCGGCTCCCGGTCCGGACAATCCCTCCCCGCGCGGCGGCCACAGGGATGGGCGGAAGCGCTGCCGGCCGCGGCAGGTTCCCCCCGGGCGGGTGCCGCTCCGCGACATTGCGCGGCCGGGGCGCCCGTTCGACCTACGGACGCCCCGACTTGCGCTCGCCGACCCGCGCCGCGACGTACTCGCGGATCCGTCGCGCGTCGTCCGGGCGCGGCCACAGGAACGTCGCCCGCGTCTCGCTCGTCCGCGCCAGACACCGCTCGTCCGCGATCATCGCCTCGATCTCGATCGGCTCCGGGTCTCCCGGCAGGTGGAACTGCAACAGCACCTGGTCGCCGTCGATGCGCGGCGCAAACGCCGACTGCTCGTAGCGGATCCCGAGCTCCGAGATGTCGCGCGCCTGGACCGGCCCCTGGCCGCGCGGGACCACCTCGCGCGCCTCCACCTCCAGCGGCACCCGGACGCGCCTGCGTCGCTCTCGTTTCCCTTCCATCCCGTCCTCCCCGCCGGCCCCGTCGCGGACGCCGGCCCGGCACCGATGGTGGGCCCTTCGCCTGTGCAGATCCAGAAAACGGCGGACGGCGGCCCCGTCCCCGGCGATTCGATCGGAGGCGCCGCCGGGACCCGCGTGGCCTGGGCCGCCCGCATCGTCCGGCACGCCTGCGAGCGCCTCGAAGGGATGCCGATCGTGGACCCGCACCGACCCTGTCTTGTCTTGTGCCGGCCTGCCAGGTATTGCACATCCTGACACGAACAGCGACAGAACGACCGTCCGGCCGTGCGGTAACCTGTTCCGATCGCTAGTAATTGCGGAAAGTTCTGGCCTGGCATGCTGAACGCACTCCTCTTCCGCGTCCGAAGGCGGAACGAACGGACGAGAACGGGGAGGCGAACATGTCGCGGAACACGGGGCTCGTGATGGCAGGTTGGGTCGTGCTGGTCGCGGGATGTCTGGAGCGCGGCGACGGCGGCGGCGACGCGGGAATCGGTCCGGACCCGGACCGACCCGACTACCCGTGCGGGACCTATTCGATGCCCCGCGCGCCGCACTTCGTCGCAGACGGGTTGGAGTGCCCGGACGATCCGTCGGATCCGCCGCCCGACCGCGAACCCGGCGTGCAACTGCGCGAGGTGGAGTGTCCCGAGCTGCTGGCGATGCTCCAGGACGTCGCGATCCGCCGGATGGAGGCGGAGATCGACGCGAACCTGGAGGCGGCGCTCCGCGGGGACTACTGCTACGACGTGCACGAGGGCGATCCCTGCGAATGGGACGACCGGTACGCCGACGGCGTGACGTACGCGGACGCTTCGGCGGACTACGGCGGCGGCGAGGCGGGCACGACGCCGGAGGGTCCCGGCGAGTATTCGGAGACCAACAACCAGGTGCCGGGCGTGGACGAGGCCGACTTCCTCAAGACCGACGGGCAGTACATCTACATCCTGGCCAACGGCCGGCTGCGGATCCTCGACTCGTGGCCGCCGGAGGAGGCGCGCGTCGTCTCGACGCACCCGGTCGAGGGGGAGCCGCTGTCCCTCTTCTACTGGCAGGACCGCGTCGTCGCCTACTCGGCCCTCGGAGACGCCGATCCGTACGGCTACTACGGGCGCGGCCGCTGCACCTACGGCTACGACTGCGACTTCACGGGCGACGGCCGGGACGCGAAGATCACCGTGTTCGACGTGACCGACCGGGCCCACCCGCAGGTCGTGCGCGAGATGCGCTTCTCCGGGTCGTACATCAACTCGCGCCGCATCGAGAGCGCCGTCTTCACCGTGCTGCACATCCCGGTGCTCGGCATGCCGTCCCTGCCGGCGTGGCCGGCCCTGGTGCCGCGCTGTCCGGACGGCTGGAGCCGGTGCGCGGTCGAGCGGGCCTTCCACGAGCTGCGGGAGGCGAACCGCGCCGCGATCCGCGCCGCCGACCTCGGCCGCTGGGTCGCCTCCGTCACCGACACCGTGTACGAAGCCTCCGGCCCGCGCTCGACGACCGACATCCTCGTCGACTGCCGCAAGGTCTACGCTTCCGACCTCGCCGACGGCGACTCGCTGCTCGCCGTCGTCGCCTTCGACTCCACCGCGCTCGAGCCGGCCGCCGTCACCAGCGTGTTGGGCCGCCCCGGCGCCACCTACGCCACGCAGGACGCCCTCTACATCGCCTCCCGCCACTCCACCGGCGACGGCGGCGTCTACTTCTCCGAGGCCGACGACTACGGCGACGTCACCACCGTCCACAAGTTCGCTCTCGACCCCGAGACCCCGACCGTCTCGTACCTCGCCACCGGCGTCGCTGAAGGCCGCATCCTCAACCAGTTCTCGATGGACGAGTACGACGGTCGCCTGCGCATCGCCACGACCACCGGCTGGCGCCCCTCGCCCTCCGTCCACAGCACGCTCAGCGTGCTCGAGCCGCGCGACGGCACGCTCCAGGTCGTGGGCCGGCTCGACGACATCGCCCCCTCCGAGGACATCCGCGCGGTGCGCTTCGACGGCCCGAAGGGCTTCATCGTCACCTTCAAGAAGACCGACCCGCTCTTCGCCCTCGACCTCGCCGACCCCGAGCATCCACGGATCGCGGGCGAGCTGCACATCCCCGGCTACTCGACCTACATTCACCGCATGGACGAGACGCACCTGCTCTCGATCGGCTACGACGCGGACGACATGGGCTCGTTCGCCTGGTTCGACGGGATTCAGCTCCAGATCTTCGACGTGACCGACCTGGCGAACCCGCTGTTGCTCCACCGCGAGGTGATCGGCACGCGCGGCAGCACGTCCGACGCCGCCACCGACCACCTGGCCTTCAACTACTTCCCGCCCCGCGACGCGCTCGCCATCCCGATGGTGATCTGCGAGGGCGGCGGCGACGGCATGTACGGCACGACGCTCACCTTCAGCGGGCTGCTGGTCTACCGCGTCACCGTCGCCGGCGGGTTCGACCTGCTCGGCCGCGTATCCCACGCCGACCCGGCCGACACCAGCTACTACGGCTGCTCCAACTGGTGGACCGAGTCGAACTCGCCGGTGCAGCGCAGCATCTTCATGGACGACTACGTCTTCTCCGTCTCCG
The DNA here is from genome assembly GCA_012797735.1 of Myxococcales bacterium. Taxonomy (GTDB): domain Bacteria; phylum Myxococcota_A; class Polyangia; order DRWM01; family JAAZOP01; genus JAAZOP01. The sequence goes on along the minus strand of JAAZOP010000551.1, from coordinate 915 downwards.
CCAACGCGATCAAGATCAACCGGCTCGACACCCTCGGCGACGACCTCGCCGTCGTCGATCTCACCGACTGACCGCCGGCCCTCCGGGCCTCGACCCCGGAATTCCCGACCCGAAGCTCCGCCGAACGCCCGGCCGGACCGTCTGCGGCGCGGCCCTCTAGATCGGTGGTCCGCAGCTGCCGGCGGGCGGATTACACACGTCGCCCGGGTCCACGCACTCGTGCATGTCCTCGTCGCAGAAGCAGGGTCCTCCGGCGTAGTCGCACGCCCCGCCGAACGCCGAGGGAGCCGAGGCACCGGGGTAGCACGGCGAGGACTCGGTCCTGTTCCGGCAGCCGGCGCTGGCGCACGTCCCCGCGTGGATCGATGTCCCCGCGCCCTGGCACGACTGCACTACGCTCGCGCACGCTCCCGCTCCGTTGCACCCGCCGTTGTACGCCGTGGATGCGGCGTAGCGCACGCAGGAGTTCCCGCTCCACCCGTAGATGTAGCGGTCGCATTCGATCGCCGGACAGTCGGAACCGGGGTCGGCGCCGAGCGCGGCGAAGCCGGTGCAGGTTCCCGCGGCGCAGGTGCGGCAGAAGGCGCACCGCGCGCCGTCGGGCAGCCGGGCATCGGACGGGCAGACGGCGCTGGTCCCGGTGCAGTTCTCCGGCACGTCGCAACCGCCGGGAGCTGCGGGGCGGCACTCGTAGGAGGGCGGTCGAAAGACGTCGGACGGGCAGACGGCGCTGGTCCCGGTGCAGTTCTCCGGCACGTCGCAACCGCCGGTAGCCGCGGCGCGGCACTCGTACGTCGAAGGCCGGAAGGCATCCGGCGGACAGGTGGCGCTGGTCCCGGTGCAGTTCTCCGGCACGTCGCAACCGCCGGGAGCCGCGGCGCGGCACTCGTACGTCGAAGGCCGGAAAGCGTCGGG